>JACMKH010000455.1 GCA_014380205.1 Sphingomonadaceae bacterium | reverse complement strand
GAGGCGGCGCGCACGCTCGACGAAGCGCTCGGCGCGCCGCGCGTCGCGCTCGTGCTGGGGGCCGAGGGCGAAGGGCTTCGGCACAATACGGCCGCGCATTGCGACGAGCTCGCGCGGCTGCCGATCAGCGACGCGATCGAGAGCCTGAACATTTCGAACGCGGCGGCGATCGCGCTATATGCGGCGGCGCGGGGGAGGGGTTGATGCGATTGTTGCGATTGCTCGTGGTGCTGCTGTCGCCTGCGCTGCTCACCGGCTGTCTGCTGACGGCCGGCCAGTTCACGGCGGAAATGACCGTAGGCGCGGACGGCGCCTTCACCTATTCCTATCGCGGCGAAATCGTCCTTGCCGCGTCGAACCTAGCCGACGGAGCGCCGGAATTCGCGCCGCAACCGGCGCTCGAACCAGACGAACCGACGTGCTTCAAGGAATCGACCGGCCAGCCACGCCCGTGCACCCAGGCCGAAATCGCCGAGCAGCACGGCGCGGGGGCCGCGATGGAGCAAGCGATGAGCGGCGTTACCGAGCAGCAGCGCGAGATCATGCGCATCTTCCTCGGCGGTGTCGATCCTGCCGACGCGGCTTCGATGCGCGCGTTCGCCGAACGGCTGTCGGGGCAGAACGGCTGGCGCTCGGTGGTCTATCGCGGCGATGGCGTGTTCGATGTCGATTTCGCGATCACGAGCCGACTCGACCGCGATTTCGTCTTCCCGGTCGCACCCGAGATCGCGTTGATCCTGCCGATGGTGAACGCGACGCCGCGCGGCGACGGCACGGTGGTGATCCATGCGCCCGCCTTTGTCGGCGGCGCGGACGAAGCGGCGATAGGAGCCGAGGGCCGGACGACCGAAACGCCGCGCGCCAATGGCAGCTTCACGATCCGGGCCGAAGGCGAGGTCGTCGAGGCGAATGCTCCCGACAGGCAGGGCGGCGTGCTGCGCTGGACGATTTCCGATCAGGAGCAACCGCGGCCGACAGCGACGATCCGGCTGGCGCAGCAGCCCTGAAATCTTTCCCGAAATGGGAGGGTTGCGTCAATCCTCCTGCGCGATCGTCACCCTGAGCCCATCGAGCTCGTCCGAAAACGGTATCTGGCACGAAAGGCGCGAGCGTGCGTCGCGGTGGTCCGAGCTGTCGAGAAGGTCGTTCTCGTCTTCGCTCATCGGCGGGAGCAGCTCCGCGAAGGCGGGATCGACATGGACATGGCAGGTCGCGCACGAGCAGCAGCCGCCGCAGAGGGCGAGCAGCTCGTCGAAGCCGTTGTCGCGGATAATCTCCATCACGGCGAGGCCCTCATCGCCCTCGACGGTCGATTCTTCGCCCGAGCGGGTGACGACGACGAGCTTGGGCATGGATTTCTCCGCTTGAGCGCATAGCGCGGGATGGACGCGCCCCGCCGCGCGGCTATGTGAAAAGCGCGAACCGAAATCAAGGGCATCGACCATGGGCCTTAGCGCCACGCAGCTGCGCTTCTCGCTCGACGCGCTTGCCGCGCGCGAGCCCGCCTTCGCGGCGGGGCTCGCGCGGATCGGCTATCCCGAGCCGCGCATCCGCGATCGCGGCTACGGCACCTTGCTGCGCACGATCGTCGGCCAGCAGGTCAGCGTCCATGCCGCCAACGCGGTGTGGCGACGGCTCGAGGAGGCGCTCGGCGACATCGAGAATCCCGCGCGCATCGCCGCCGCGAGCGACGAGACGCTCCGCGCCGCCGGGCTCAGCCGCCAGAAGATCGGCTATGCGCGTAGCCTCGCGGCGCTGATCGTCTCGGGTGCGCTCGATCTCGCCAAGCTGCCCGCGGACGACGAGGAGGCGATCGCCGAGCTCGTCAGGATCAAGGGCATCGGCCGCTGGTCCGCCGAAATCTACCTGCTGTTCGCCGAGGGGCGGCCCGACATCTGGCCAGCGGGCGACCTCGCCGTCCAGATCGAGATCGGCCGCATCCTCGGCCGTGAAGAGCGGCCGAGCGAAAAGCTGGCGCGCGAGCTCGCCGAAGCCTGGCGTCCGCACCGCGGCGCCGCGGCGATCTTCGCCTGGCACCACTACAAGACCGAGGTGATCTAGACGAAGCCGTGGCGTGTGAGAAAGCTTTGGAGGACATAGTCGTTGAACGGCATCTCGAACTTGCATCCCGCCTGGAAGCCCTCGACCCAGGCGACATGGGCCATACGCGGCTCGAAACCCGGCAGGCTAAGCCACACCTCCATGCCCGGCTCGAGCACGCAGGTCGTGTCGATCCGAAAGCCCTGCGCCGACAGATCGAGCAACTCGCCGTCGGCTCGCGTCATGCCGCGCTTGCGGAAGCCCACGCGCAAAGACACGGGCACGCGCGGCGCGGCGCGCGCCTCGCGGCCCTCGCCCAACGCATCGCCCGTCGCGTCGATCGATTCGCGCTCGTCCACGAATTGCTCCACAATGGACGAAATCTATACGGTCAAGCCTAACCCTTCGTGAACACGCGTGCCTGGCGGAGATGTTGCGCGGCTCTCGCGCTCGCATCATAAGCCCGCGCCACGATGAACGCGGCGCACAACCTCCCGCTTGTCGCCGGGCTCGAGCTCGGCGGAACCAAATGCGTCGCGATGCTCGCGCGCGGAAATGATATTCTGGCAAGAGAGAGCGTTCCGACGACCACGCCCGGGGAGGTTCTGCCCGCCCTTTCCAATATCCTCGCGGCGTGGCGGACCGCTCAGGCGATCGAGGCGATCGGCATCGCGTGCTTCGGCCCCATCGTGCTCGATCCCAGCGATGCGCGATTTGGCCGGCTGTTCGCGGCTACGAAGACGGGTTGGTCGGACGCCGACGTCGCCGGCTGGTTCGCCGCGCGCCACGATCTCCCGATCGCGCTCGACACCGACGTCAACGCCGCCGCGCTCGCCGAGCGCGCATGGGGCGCCGCGCAAGGCTGCGACACGCTCGCCTATGTCACGATCGGGACGGGGATCGGCGTCGGCATGGTCGTCAACGGCGCGCCCGTCCACGGACTGCTCCACCCCGAGTTCGGGCACCTGCGCGTGCGCCGTCGCGCCGGCGACGGCTTCGCGGGGACCTGCCGCTTTCACGGCGATTGCATCGAGGGGCTCGCCTCGGGCTCGTCGATTCTCGCGCGGACCGGAATGCGGGCCGACAAGCTGCCCCGCGATCACCCCGCCGTCCGGGACATCGTCGCCGAGCTCGCCGAGTTGATCGCCGCGCTCGTGCTCGCGGTCTCGCCCGAGCGGATCGTGATCGGCGGCAGCGCCGGCCTCGCGCTCGCCGAGGCGGGGCATCTCGCCGCGATTG
>JACMKH010000454.1 GCA_014380205.1 Sphingomonadaceae bacterium | reverse complement strand
CGGGCGCGGTGCGCGCGATCCTGGGCCCGCCCCGCGCGCGCCCCGCGATATAGCCTTCGAGCAGCCGCAGGCCGGCGGCGAGCGCCTTGTCACGCGGGCCGCGCTTGAGCGTCTCGGCGGCGATCAGCGCGGGATAGTCGCGCAGCTCGAGCGCGCCGTCGTCGATCAGCATGAAATATTCGGGCTGCTCGAGGTTGCGGTCGCGCAGATACCAGGCGGCCGCCGCCACCGCCGCCGTTCCGGCGACCCCCGCCGCGATCCATCCCGCCTTGCGCATGCCGTCCTTTCTCGCCGGACCAGTCGATCTTCAGAACAATCCGACAATGCTCGGCCACCGCGGGAGCGCCACGCGCTACGCCCCCATCACCCCAGCCTGGTGGACCTCGATCGCGTCGCCCGCCTCGTCGAGCAGCGTCTCGATGATCGCGGTGACCGGCTCCTCGCTCTTGACCATCCCGACCGATTGCCCCGCCATCAGCGATCCGTTCTCGATGTCGCCGTCGATCACCGCGCGCCTCAGTGCCCCCGCCCAGAAATGCTCGATCTCGAGCTGCGCCGCGTTCATCTCGAGCACGCCCGTGTCGAGCAGCTGGGCGACCTCGCGCTGCTTGGCGATGAACTCCTCGGTGCCCTTGTTCTTGAGGGCGCGGACGGGGATGACAGGGAGCCGCGCGTCGATCTGGGCGCTCGCCACCGCGTCGCGCGCCGAGGCGCGGATGAAGGCGCGCTTGAAATTGGCGTGGGCGATGCTCTCGGTCGCGCAGACGAAGCGCGTGCCGAGCTGGACCCCCGCCGCGCCGACCTCGAGCCACGCGGCGATGGCGTGCCCGCGCCCGATTCCCCCCGCGATATAGACCGGAACCTCATCGCGCATCTCGGGCAGGATCTCCTGCGCGAGCACCGAAGTCGAGACCGGGCCGATATGCCCCCCGGCCTCGCTGCCCTCGATCACCAGCGCGTCGACGCCCGAGCGAACCAACTTTTTCGCCAGCGCGAGCGCGGGGGCGAAGCAGATCAGCCTGGCGCCATAGGCCTTGATCGCGGCAATCGACCGCGCCGAGGGCAACCCGCCCGCGAGCACGACATGGCCGACTTCGTGGCGCGCACAGACCTCGACGAGATCGTCGATGTCGGGATGCATCGTGATCAGGTTGACGCCGAACGGCTCGCGCGCGAGCTTCTTCGTCTCCGTGATCTCCTTGTCGAGCAGCTCGGGCGGCATCGCGCCGCACGCGATCACGCCGAAGCCGCCCGCGTTCGAGATCGCCGCGACGAGGTTGCGCTCGGAGACCCAGCTCATCGCCCCCCCGAGGATCGCGTAGCGCGCGCCGAGGAATTCGGCGCCGCGCGCCATCATCGCCTCGATCTTGGCGCGTCCGGGGGTCATGCGTTTTCAACTCCGTCATTCCCGCAAAAGCGGGAATCCAGCTTCTTCTTCTCAGTCGCGATGGACCTGAAACAGGAAGAAAGTAAGCTGGATTCCCGCTTTCGCGGGAATGACGGGGGAAGGGGACGACGCGCGGCTTCCATCACGCCGCTTCCTCGTCAGCGTCGAGCCCGTAGGCCGTATGCAGCACGCGCACCGCGAGCTCGGTGTAGTCCTCTTCGATCAGCACGCTGATCTTGATCTCGCTCGTCGCGATCGCGAGGATGTTGATGCCGCGGTCGGCGAGCGTCTGGAACATCGTCGCCGCGACCCCCGCGTGGCTCCGCATCCCGACGCCGACCACCGAGATCTTGCAAACGTTGGTGTCGTGGCTGAGCTCGCGAAAGCCGATCGAGGGCTTCTCGCGCTCGAGCACGTCGATTGAGCGCGCGAGATCGGCGGCGGGGACGGTGAAGGTGACGTCGGTGTTGCCCGTGTCGCGCGCGAAATTCTGGACGATCATGTCGACATTTATCTCGGCCGCCGCGAGCGGGGTGAAGATCGAGGCGACCGCGCCGGGCTTGTCGGGAACCGAGGTCAGCGTGACCTTGGCCTCGTTCTTGTCGTGGGCGATGCCCGTGATGAGCTGCTCTTCCATGTCGCTTTCCCCGATCTCCTCGTCGCCGACGATCAATGTGCCGCGATGCCCGCCCTCGTCCCTGCCGTCGTCGAACGAGGAGAGCACACGCACGCGCACCCCCTTCTTCATCGCGAGCCCGACCGAGCGCGTCTGGAGCACCTTCGCGCCGACGCTCGCGAGCTCGAGCATCTCCTCATAGGTCACGCGGCTTAATTTGCGCGCGCGCGGAACGATGCGCGGGTCGGTCGTGTAGACGCCGTCGACATCGGTGTAGATGTCGCAGCGATCGGCCTTCATCGCCGCCGCGACCGCCACCGCCGAGGTGTCCGATCCGCCGCGCCCCAGGGTCGCGAGCCGCCCGCCCGCGCTCATCCCCTGGAAGCCCGGGATCACCGCGACCTCGCCGCCCGAGATCGCCGTATCGATAGCCTTGGCGTCGATCCCCGAGATGCGCGCGGTCGAATGCGCGTCCGAGGTCATGATCGGCAGCTGCCAGCCCATCCAGCTGCGCGCCGCGACCCCCATCGACTGGAGCATGATCGCAAGCAGCCCGCTCGTCACCTGCTCGCCCGAGGCCACGACCACGTCATACTCGCGCGGATCGTAGAGCGAGGCGGCCTCGCGGCAGAACTGGATCAGCCGGTCGGTCTCGCCCGCCATCGCCGAGACCACGACCGCGACCTGATTGCCGTCGTCGACCTCGCGCCTGACGCGCTCCGCGACCGAGCGGATGCGCTCGATCCCCGCCATCGAGGTTCCGCCGAATTTCATCACGATGCGGGCCATGGCGGGGTCGCTGCTCTCCGAAGCCGCCCGCTGGACAGCGCGCCCGGCCCTGATATGCGGGGGTCATGCCCAACGCAAGCGCGCCCCAGCCCAGCGTCAGCCCCAGCGAAGCCGCGCATTTCGGCGCTTTGGCGAAGGATTGGTGGGACCCCAAGGGCGCCTCGGCGATGCTCCACCGGATGAACCCGGCGCGGCTTCGCTACGTCCGCGAACGGATCGACGAGCATTGGGACTTGGACGAGCATGAGTTCGCGCCGCTCGCGGGCAAGCGCGCGCTCGATGTCGGCTGCGGCGCGGGGCTGCTCGCCGAGCCGCT
>JACMKH010000453.1 GCA_014380205.1 Sphingomonadaceae bacterium | reverse complement strand
TACGCGTTCCTGCCGCTCGGCCTGCGGGTCCTCAACAAGATCGGCAAGATCGTGCGCGAAGAGCAGGACCGCTCCGGTGCGATCGAATTGCTGATGCCCACGATCCAGTCGGCCGACCTGTGGCGCGAGAGCGGCCGCTACGACGCCTATGGCCCCGAGATGCTTCGGATCAGGGACCGCTCGGACCGCGACATGCTCTATGGCCCGACCAACGAGGAGATGATCACCGCGATCTTCCGCGACGGCGTCCGCAGCTACCGCGACCTGCCGCGCAACCTCTACCACATCCAGTGGAAGTTCCGCGACGAGATCCGCCCGCGCTTCGGCGTGATGCGCGGCCGCGAGTTCCTCATGAAGGACGCCTACAGCTTCGACCTCGACGAGGCCAGCGCGCGGATCGCCTACAACAAGATGTTCGTCGCCTATCTGCGCACCTTCGCGCGGATGGGGCTACGCGCGATCCCGATGCAGGCCGACACCGGCCCGATCGGCGGCGACCTTTCCCACGAGTTCATCATCCTCGCGCCCTCGGGCGAGAGCGAGGTTTTCTTCCACAGGAGCTGGGAGGAGGTCCGCTCGGTCGAGCAGCTCAGCGTCGACGCCGCGGACGGCGCCGCGCTCCAGGGATTCGTCGATTCGATGACCGCTGACTACGCCGCGACCGACGAGAAGCGCGACGAAGCGCGCGAGGCCGCGCTCGGCGCCGATCTCAGCCAGTCGCGCGGCATCGAGGTCGGCCACATCTTCTATTTCGGGACCAAATACTCCGAGGCGATGGGGCTGCGCGTGAGCGGACCCGACGGCGAGATGGTGACGCCGCTGATGGGCAGCTACGGCATCGGGGTCTCGCGTCTCGCGGGCGCGATCATCGAGGCGAGCCATGACGAGGCGGGCATCGTCTGGCCCGATGCGGTCGCGCCGTTTAAGGTCGGCCTGATCAACATGCGCGCCGATGACGCGGCTTGCGCTGCGGCGGCCGACGATCTCTACGCGAAGCTCGAAGCCGCGAGCGTCGAGACGCTCTACGACGACCGCGACGAGCGCGGCGGCGCCAAGTTCGCGACGATGGACCTGATCGGCCTGCCGTGGCAGCTTGTGATCGGCCCGCGCGGGCTCGAGAATGGCGTCGTCGAGCTCAAGGACCGCGCGACCGGCGCGCGCGAGGAGCTCAGCGCCGAGAGCGCGTTGGCGAGGCTGGCGGCGTGATCCTCTCGCGCTACGAACGCATGATCGCGAAGCGCTACCTTCTCCCCGGCAAGGGCGAGCGGTTCATCTTCGTCGTCGCCTCGATCAGCCTCATCGCAGTGATGCTCGGGGTGATGGCGCTGGTCGTGGTGATGAGCGTGATGAACGGCTTTCGCGCCGACCTGTTCGAGAAGACCGTTGGGCTCAACGGACATGCCGTCGTCCAGGGCTATGGCGGGCGGCTCCCCGGCTGGCGCGAGATCGTCGAACAGGCGCGCGCGACCGAGGGGGTAACCTCGGCGATCCCGCTGATCGAGCAGCCACTGATGGCGTCGAGCGAAGGCCGCGTCGAGGGCGTGCTCGCGCGCGGCATGCGCGTCGAGGACATCCGCTCGAACGAGACGCTCAACGCCAACATCCTCGCGGGCGACATGACCAGCCTGACGCCGGGCAGCGGCAACGTAGCGATCGGCTCGCGCCTCGCGACCACGCTCGGCGTGATGCCCGGCGGTCAGATCAGCCTGATCTCGCCCCAGGGCCAGACCACGCCGTTCGGCACCGTCCCGCGCATCGTCTCCTACACGGTCGCGGTGATCTTCGAGGTCGGCGTCTACGATTACGACAAGGCGATGGTCGTGATGCCGATGGAAGATGCGCAGACGCTGCTCATGCTCGGCGACACCGTCGGCATCGTCGTGATGGACACGGTCGATCCCGATCGCGTCGCCGACATCCTGGCCCCGCTCGCGGTCCAGGTCGGCCGCCAGGGCGTGCTCACCGACTGGCGCCAGATGAACGCGCAGCTGTTCGAGGCGCTCGAGGTCGAGCGCGTGCTGATGTTCTGGATCCTGTCGCTGATCATCCTCGTCGCGGTGTTCAACATCCTCTCCTCGCTGATCATGCTGGTCAACGCCAAGCGCCACGACATCGCGATCCTCCAGACGATGGGCGGATCGCGCCGCTCGATGCTCAAGATCTTTCTGACGCTGGGCCTCACGATCAGCGCGCTCGGCACCGCGATCGGGCTCGGGCTCGCCTTCATCCTGCTCCGCTTCCGCCAGAGCGTCGTCAACGGCATCCAGGCGCTGACGGGGCAGGACCTCTGGGACCCCTCGATCCGTTTCATCACCGAGCTTCCCGCCAAGACCGATCCTTTCGAGGTGCTCGCGGTAGTCGCGCTGGCGATGGGCTCGGCCTTCTTCGCCACGCTCTATCCCGCGTGGAAGGCCGCGAGCACCGATCCCGTCCAGGTGCTGCGCTATGAGTGAGGCCGTGCTCGCGACGCGCGGGCTCAAGCGCAACTTCACCCAAGGCGGCGAGCTGATCGAGGTGCTGCGCGGGATCGATCTCGCGGTCGCGCCGGGTGAGATCGTCGCGCTGCTCGGCCCGTCGGGCTCGGGCAAGTCGACCTTGCTCCAGGCGGTCGGGCTGCTCGAGGGGGGGTTCGAGGGCTCGATCGCGATCGAGGGGATCGAGGCGGCGGGGCTCGACAACGAGGGGCGCACGCTGATGCGCCGCGAGCGGCTCGGCTTCGTCTATCAGTTCCACCACCTGCTCCCCGATTTCTCGGCGCGAGAGAATGTCATGATGCCCCAGCTGATCCGCGGCAGGACGCACGCCGAGGCGAGCGAACGCGCCGAGTCGCTGCTGGGCGCTCTCGGCCTGGCGCAACGCCTCGCGCACCGCCCCTCGCAGCTTTCGGGCGGCGAGCAGCAACGCGTCGCGGTCGCGCGCGCGCTCGCCAACCGTCCCGCGCTGGTCCTCGCCGACGAGCCCACCGGCAACCTCGACGAGCACACCGCCGACCTCGTTTTCGCCGAGTTCCTGAGGCTGGTCCGTGACGAAGGCAGCGCCGCGCTGATTGCGACGCACAACGAGCGGATGGCGGCGAAGACCGACCGGATGCTGCGGCTGCACGAGGGATTGCTCGAATAAGGCTCGTTTCCTCTCCCGTCATTCCCGCGAAAGCGGGAATCCAGCTTTCTTGGGGGCCTCGCAGAGAAAGAAGAAGCTGGATTCCCGCTTTCGCGGGAATGACGGGGTGGTGTAGAAGGCCACCCATGAACACCACCGATTTCGCCGCCCGCCTCCAGGATGGGACCGAGCAGCCGCTCTCCTCCTACGCCGGCAAGGTGCTGCTGATCGTCAACACCGCCTCCAAATGCGGCTTCACCCCGCAGTACACGGGGCTCGAGGCGCTCTACCGCAAGTATCGCGACCGCGGCTTCGAGGTGCTCGCCTTCCCGTGCAACCAGTTCGGCGCGCAGGAGCCCGGCGACGCCGAGGAGATCCGCAACTTCTGCTCGCTTACTTACGACGTGAGCTTCCCGCTGTTCGCCAAGATCGACGTCAATGGCTCCAACGCCGATCCGCTTTGGAAGCACCTCAAATCGCAGAAGGGCGGTCTGCTCGGCGACAGCATCAAATGGAATTTCACCAAATTCCTCGTCGACCGCGACGGCAAGGTGGTCGAGCGCTATGCGCCGACGACGCGGCCCGAGGCGATCGAGGCGGACATCGAGAGGTTATTGGGCTGAATCGCGCGGGCTGGCGATTGAAAAGAAAAAAAATCTTAACATTTGATATCGTTCGACGCGCGCCGCTCCTATATGAGGTCGCGACGCCACTCCTGGCCTACCTCACGACCGATCGGATTTCCAAATGTTCAACCCCCTCGACATGGGGCTCGCCTTCTCGCGCGCCAGCACTCAAATGATGACCGGCTGGCTGCGCTGGGGCGAGACGCTGTCCGCCTCGCAGCGCGTGATCGAGCATCGCAGCGGTCTCGTCCAGGACGCGGCGCGCAACCCCTTCGCCGGCGATTACGCCGAGCTCGGACGCATGGCGCCCGAGAAGATTTCGGCGTTCGCGCTCGCCGGATCGAGCTGGATGGAAGGCTGCTTCGAGATGCAGCGCCAGCTTCTCGCCCAGATGGCCGATCTCACGCGCTTCGCGACGAGCGGCGGCGCGCACCCGGTCGCT
This sequence comes from Sphingomonadaceae bacterium, assembly GCA_014380205.1. Taxonomy (GTDB): domain Bacteria; phylum Pseudomonadota; class Alphaproteobacteria; order Sphingomonadales; family Sphingomonadaceae; genus Parasphingopyxis. The sequence goes on along the minus strand of JACMKH010000453.1, from coordinate 1,219 downwards.
TTCATGTCGCGCAGCGCCGAGCGGTCGAATCGCATCGCGAACACCGCGATTCGCGCGGGCGGCAAGGCGCTCGCCCCGGTCCATCGGGCCGCTACCGGGAACGCGAAGCGCCTCAAGGTCTGAAGCCGCCCCCAGCTTATCCCCCGCGCGCGATTAACGAATCGCTCGCGCCGTCCTAGGCTGCGCCGCCCATGCCGCACGCCGCCTATGTCCCGCTCCGCGTCTTTTCGTGCTTCTCGATGCTCGAAGGCGCGAGCCGGCCCCGCGAGATCGGGCCGCGCGCGCGCGAGCTCGGCTTTCCCGCGGCCGCGCTTTGCGACCGCAACGGGCTCTACGCGGCGATGGCCTTTTCCGAGGGGTGCAAGCTCGCGGGCGTCCAGCCGATCATCGGCGCGCTGCTCGGCGTCGCGCGGCCCACGCCCGAAGGGACGCCGCGGCTCATCGACTGGCTGCCGCTCTACGCGCAGGATGAGACGGGCTATCGCAACCTCTGCGCGCTGGTCTCCTCGGCGCATCTCGACCGTCCGCTCGAGGAGGAGCCCCACGTCGGACTCGACGCGCTCGAGGGGCGCACCGAAGGGCTGATCGCGCTCACCGGGGGAGGCGAGGGCGCGCTCGCGCGGCTGATCGCCGAGGGCCAGATCGACGCCGCCGAGGCTTGCACCGATCGGTTCGCGGCGCTTTTCCCGGGGCGGCTCTATGTCGAGATCAGCCGGCGCGGCGATCCGGTCGAGGAGGCGGCCGAGGACGCGCTGATCGACCTCGCCTATGCGCGCGATCTCCCGCTCGTCGGCACCAACCCGAGCTGCTTCGACACCGAGGATTTCCACGAGGCGGCCGAGGCGATGCTGTGCATCGCCGACGGCACCCAGCTCGAGCGTGACGACCGCCGCCGCTGCCCGGCGGGATCGTGGATCCAGCCCGCCGCCGAGATCGAGGCGCGCTTCGCCGATCTTCCCGAGGCGCTCGCCAACACGCTCGTCATCGCGCTTCGTTGCGCCTACGCCGCGCCCAAGCGCGATCCGATCCTGCCGAGCATCGCGGGCGACGCGGCGAGCGAGGGCGAGCAGCTGTGCGCCGACGCGCGCGCGGGGCTCGAGGCGCGGCTCGCCGCGATCGCCGCGCGCGAGCCGCTCACCGACGAGGCCGCGCGGGCCTATCGCGAGCGGCTCGAATTTGAGCTCGAGGTGATCGTCGAGACGGGCTTCTCGGGCTATTT
>JACMKH010000061.1 GCA_014380205.1 Sphingomonadaceae bacterium | reverse complement strand
GCCTCGGCCGCGACGCGCTCGTCCCCCTGCGCCGCCTCGAGCGGCTCGCCGAAGCTCAGGCTCGCGGCAAGCGCGCGGAAGGCTTCATCGTCGCTTGGATTGGCCACTATGGGCGAACGCGAGCTATTGCGTCGATGGCTCTTGCGCCTCCGCCGGCGCGGCGCTCATGAGCAGCGCGCCGGCGAGCGCGGCCGCTATTGCCAGCCGCACTGGCGCCCCCGGTTCTGCCCCTCGAGCCACGTCTGGAGCGGCGCGAAATAGGCGAGCAGCGCCTCGCCCGACATCTCGCGACTGCCCGTGAACGCCTCGAGCGCGTCAGGCCAGGGGCGCGAGACGCCCATCTCGAGCATCGCGTTCAAGCGCGCGCCGACCTCGCGGTTGCCGTAGAAGGAGCAGCGGTGGAGCGGGCCCGTCCATCCCGCCTGACGGCACGCCGCCTGGTAGAACTGGAACTGGAGCAGCCGCGCGAGAAAGTAGCGCGTATAGGGGACGCTCGCGGGGACGTGATATTTGGCGCCGGGGCTGAAATCGGCCTCGGTGCGCGCGACCGGCGGGGTGATCCCCTGGTAGCGCAGGCGCATCTCGTTCCACGACGCCTCGTAGTTGGCGGGGGTGATGCTCCCGTCGAACACGCCCCAGCGCCAGCGGTCGACGAGCAGGCCGAAGGGGAGGAAGGCGACCTTGTCCATCGCCTGGCGGAGCAGCAGCTGGATGTCCTGATCCGCGCCGGGGACGGCGGATTGCTCGAGCAGCCCGACCTGGACGAGATAATCGGGGGTGATCGAGAGCGCGACCATGTCGCCGATCGCCTCGTGGAAGCCGTCGTTGGCGCTGCCGCGATAGAGCATCGGCTGCTCGTTGTAGGCGCGCTGGTAATAGTTGTGGCCGAGCTCGTGGTGGACGGTGACGAAATCGTCGCCGTTGACGCGCGTGCACATCTTGATACGCAGGTCGTTCTCATTGTCGATGTTCCACGCGCTCGCGTGGCAGATCACTTCGCGGCCCTCGGGTTGGGTGATCATCGAGCGCTCCCAGAAGCTCGCGGGGAGCGGCTCGAAGCCGAGCGAGGAGAAGAAGGCCTCGCCGGTGCGGACGATGCGCTGGGCGTCGTATTGCTGGGCCTCGAGCAGCTGGGTGACGTCGTAAGTGGCGCCGCCCGCGCCCTCGGGGGCGACGATATCGTAGATATTGCCCCATTCCTGCGCCCACATGTTGCCGAGCAGATCGGCGCGGATCGGGCCGGCGGCGGGCTGGACGGCCTCGCCGTATTGCTCGTTGAGCTCGGCGCGGACGTAGCAGTGGAGCTGGTCGTAGAGCGGGCGGACCTCGTTCCACAGCTGGTCGGTGAGCGCGGCGAACTCGTCGGGGGGCATGTCGTAGTTCGAGCGCCACAGCGCGCCCGCGTCGGGATAGCCGAGGTCGCTCGCGCCGGCGTTGGCGATCTCGGTGAGCCGGGCGTAGCCCTGGCGCATCTGTGCGCCGTTGGCGTGCCAGGTCGTCCACATCTCGGCGAGCTGGGCGGGATCGCGCACCGTGCCCATCCGCGCCTCGGCCTCGTTGCCGTCGATGGTCTCGCCGGCCACCGTCGCGCGGCCACGGCCATAGGCGGACTGGAGCGCGGTCGCGATCTCGTTGAGCTCGGCGGCGGCGCCCGGCGTGGTCGGCGCGGGAAGCGTGAGGCCGCCGCGCAGCAGGTTGATCTGGCGCAGCGTGTCAGGGGAGAGGCCGTCGACCTCGGCGAAGCGCGCTGCCTCGCGGGCGAGGCGCACGCCGAGCTCGGTGCCGAGCGTGCCGAAATAGGTGTTGAGCGCGTCGGTGTCCTCGGTGATGTAGGTCTGGTTGACCCAGGCGGCGCGCGAGCCAATCTCGCTCAGCGCCATGATCTCGCGGTTGGCGCGCGCGATAAAGGCGTCGGCGCCGGCGGGGGTGAGCGGCTCGGCGGGGGCGGCGGCGGGCGCG
>JACMKH010000452.1 GCA_014380205.1 Sphingomonadaceae bacterium | reverse complement strand
GATCTCCGAGCCCATGCGGCCGCCGCCGTGTCGTCTCGTCGTGCTCGGGAGCGCTCATGCCGCCGCCTTTCTGCGCGGGAGCCGCGCGATCACCTCGCGCGCGAGCGCTATGTAAGCCGCCGATCCCACGCAGCGATGGTCGTAGATCAGCGCGGGAAGCCCGTGGCTCGGCGCCTCGGCAAGCCGCACGTTGCGCGGGATCACCGTGTCGAACACGACGCGGCCGAGGCACGCGCGCACGTCGACCGCGACCTGCTCGGAAAGACTGTTGCGCCGGTCGTACATCGTCAGCACGACGCCGAAGATCGATATGTCGGGGTTGAAGCGCGATCGCACGCGATCGACCGTGGTGAGCAGCTGGCTGAGCCCCTCGAGCGCGAAGAACTCGCATTGCAGCGGGGTGAGCAGCAGCGGCGCGGCGACCAGCGCGTTGATCGTGAGCAGCCCGAGCGAGGGCGGGCAATCGATCAGGCAGATGTCCCAGCGGCCCGGCGGGGCGTGGGCCAGCGCCATGTCGAGGCGGCTCGTGCGGTGCTCGTAGTCGACCAGCTCGATCTCGGCGCCCGACAGGTCGACCGTCGAGGGGATCAGGTCGAGCTTGGGGACGCGCGTCGCGACGATCGACTCGTCGAGCGTGCAATCGCCGCTAAGCAATTCATATGTGGTATATTTCCGCTCGGAATGGTGGACGCCGAGCCCGGTCGAGGCGTTGCCCTGCGGATCGAGGTCGACCAGCAGCACGCGCCACCCCGTCGCGGCGAGCGCGGTGGCGAGGTTGATCGCGGTCGTCGTCTTGCCGACCCCGCCCTTCTGGTTGGCCACCGCTATGCGGATCAACGCGCCCTCCCCGGTTTCACATTGCGAGCGAGCACGATGCCCGCGTCGGGATCGGTCTCGCTCGCGACGATCTCGAATTCACCCTGCCACGCCTTGCGTGCCGTCGCCAGTTCCTGAGCGGCAGTTTTCCCCTTCGGGAGAATCCACTGCGTCGAAACGTCCGAAAATCGCGCTCCAAACGCGAAAATTCTTTCGAGCGACGTGAAGGCGCGTGCTGTGATCACGTCGTAGCGCGCTGCTTCGAGCCGCTCGACCGCCATGCCGGCGATCCTGACGCACTCGCCCAGCCCGAGTAGACCGCTGGCCTTTTCGAGAAATCCTATGCGCAGGCGGCGCGATTCGACCAGGGTGACATGCCGCGCGCCCAAGATTGCCAGCACCAAGCCGGGCAGCCCCGCTCCCGATCCGAAATCGATCCAGCTCGCGGGCGTCCCCTCGGCGAGGGGGAGGAGTTGCGCCGAATCGCGAATATGTCGGTCCCAAACGCCTGGTAGCGTCGAGGCCGCCACGAGATTGTGTTGGCCCGCTTCCGCGACCAGCAACGCAACATAGGCGGAGAGCCGATCGAGCGTTTCACGTGAAACATCGAATCGCTCGAGGAGCCATTCGCGGGTGGCGGCCTCATGCTCCCCCAAAAGGGGAGATTGGTTGATCAAGCCGCCCTCCGCCTGGCTTGCGCCAGGATTGCCGCCAAGGCCGCCGGCGTGATCCCCCTGATCCGCCCGGCCGCGCCCAAGGTCGCCGGGCGCGCCCCGCTCAGCCGCTCGACCATCTCGTTCGAAAGCCCCGGAATCGCGGAGAAATCGAGTGCGCCGAGCACCACCCCCTCGTCCGCCCGCATCCGCGTGATCTCGCCCTGCTGGCGCGCGAGATAGGGGGCATAGCGCGCATCCTCGATCGCCTCGTCGACGGCTTCATCGGAGAGCGCCGCCAACTCGGGCGCGAGCATAATCGCCGCTTCGCGTGTGCCACCCGGCAGCCGCAGCCATTCGCCGAGCGTCCGCACACCCTCCGCGGCGCCGACCACGATCCCCGCGGCGGCGGCCGCCGCATACGGCGCCCGCACGCCAAGCAGATCCGCAGCGCGCCCGCGCATTTCGGCGAGTGCGGCGTTATACCCGCGCCGTTCCGGCCCAAGGCACCCCAACTCCTCGGCCGTCTCCCCCAGCCGCGTCGCCGCATTGTCGGCGCGCAGCCGCAGCCGGTATTCGGCGCGCGCAGTCAGCATCCGATAGGGCTCGGTTACCCCCTGGAGGGTGAGATCGTCGATCATCACGCCGATATAGCTCGTATGCCGGTCGAAGCGGGCGGGCGCCTCGCCCGCCGCGCGCCGCGCCGCGTTGATCCCCGCGACAAGCCCCTGCGCCGCGGCCTCCTCATAGCCCGTCGTCCCGTTGATCTGCCCCGCGAGAAAAAGCCCCGGCATCGCCTCAACCCCGAGATCGTCGCCCATCACGCGCGGATCTACATAATCATATTCGACCGCGTATCCCGGCTGAACGATCTCGGCGCGTTCGAGCCCCGCCATCGAGCGCACCATAGCGAGCTGGACGTCGGCCGGGAGCGAGGTCGAGATCCCGTTGGGATAGATCAGGGGATCGTCGAGACCCTCGGGCTCGAGAAACACCTGATGCCCATCGCGGTCGCTGAAGCGAAAGATCTTGTCCTCGATCGAAGGGCAATAGCGCGGCCCCTTCCCCTCGATCACGCCCGAGAAGAGCGGCGAGCGATCAAGTGAATCGCGAATAATTTGATGGCTTTGCGCGTTGGTCCGCGTGATCGCGCAAAACAGCTCGGGGTTGGCGCGCGGCCCCGAAAGCGGCGACATCGTCCACCCCTCGCCGTCCGAAGCCTGGCGCTCGAGCCCCGCCCAGTCGATGCTCCGGCCGTCGAGCCGCGGCGGCGTCCCAGTCTTGAGGCGCGCGATCGGCAACCCGGCCCCGCGCAGCTGCGCGGAAAGCCCCGCCGCCGCCGCCTCGCCGACGCGTCCCCCGGCATGGCTCTCCATCCCGAAATGGAGCTTGCCGCCGAGAAAGGTGCCCGTGGCGAGGACGGTGGTCTTTGCGCGGAGGGTATACTGCCCCCCATCGCCCGATTCGCCTATACCGCTCACCCTGAGCCTGTCGAAGGGTGGATTGCCAATGTCGCCTGGCCACCCTTCGACAGACTCAGGGTGAGCGGAGTTTGGAAGTTTCTGACGAATCACCAGTCCGTTGACTGCGCCGCTCGCATCGAACTCGATCGCCGCGGCCTCCCCCTCGATCACGCTCAACCCGCGCAATTCCGCCAACATTGACTGCACGGCCGCGCGAAACAGACGCCGGTCCGCCTGGACGCGGGGCCCCTGCACCGCCGCGCCCTTGCTCCGGTTGAGCATCCGGTAGTGGATCGCCGCCGCGTCGGCCGCGCGACCGATCAGCCCGTCGAACGCATCGACCTCGCGCACCAGATGCCCCTTGCCGAGGCCGCCGATCGCCGGATTGCACGACATCGCCCCGATCATGTCGGCGCGCATCGTCACCAGCGCGACCGACGCGCCCATCCGCGCCGCGACGGCCGCCGCCTCGCACCCGGCATGTCCGCCTCCGACCACGATCACGTCAAAACTGGGCATCATGCGGGAAGACCTAGCAGCTCTGCGCGTCGCCTATAAGCGATTGTCGCTTCTCTGGCCAAAAGCTGGGGCACAGTTCTCTAGGAGCGTTGTTCCACGTGAAACATGTGCGAACGGACGATCGACCAACACATCTTAGCGTCGCGCCGCTTATGCCGCGCCTGACCGCGGAGGCGCGGTGTCGTAGTCGAACATCTCGAAGTCCAGAGCATAGGTCTTCTGGATGGTCTCGACCGACAGCTCGCTGAAAGGCACGTCTTCGACGGCGCCCAGCGTTCGCCCCTTCTCCGGCAGCGTGATTGGAACTCCCACGATTCTGCTCGACCAAGCGGCGAAGTCGTCCGACAGGCTTTCAAGTTTCAAGATCGATTTCACGAGCCGCTCGCCCGACCGGGAAGAGACATATTCGTGCATCGGACGGGGCCGCTTCTCGCACAGCTCCTTGACGAATGTGTTGAACTCGCGCTCGAAAATCTCCGGCATTGGCTGGCCTTCAGCGTCCCAGTCGCGCAGCCGCTGATAGCGATACAGGCTCCAGATGCGCGCATAGGGATTGCGCGCCACGGTCACGCTTTCCAGCGAATCGTAAAGCGCCGCGCCCAATATCTTCCGAACGTATCGGGCCGGATGATGCTTGAGATAGCCTTGGCCATCGGTATTGGGAGCGGCGATGCCGCGCGCCTCCAGGAAGCTGTCAAAGTCCTGGCCATCCGCCTCCTTCTGAAGCGCCTTGAAGACGCTCCGCCCGGCGGTTTTCGGGATATGGATGAAGACGTATCCGTGTTTGCCGCTGAGTGTCGTCGCCACCGGAGGCTTCCTTGGCCGTCAGAGAAATCGTCGGGCGGCGTTAAAAGGCGGACAGGGCCAGGTCAATTCGACTGCGCGCGCTCACACCGTGAAGCCGTGCCGTAGATGACCCAAGGTCTTTATTTTCCGATACAAAACCGCGCGAACAGCGCATCGAGCATTGCCTCGACCCCGCTCGCGCCGGTGATCGCGTCGAAATCGGTGCGCGCCGAGCGTAGCGTCTCGGCGAGCAGCACCATATTCCCGGGCGGATTCGCGCGCCGCGCTTGGGCATCGGCGAGCGCGCCGCGCTGGCGCGCGTTGAGCGCGAGCTGATCGCCGCGCGGCAGCAGGTCGCGCGCCTCGGCGACGATCCGCTCGCGCAGCGCGCTCAACCCTTCGCCGGTCAGCGCCGAGACGGCGAGGCCCCCGCCGCCGCCGAGATCGCACTTGGCGTGAATGCGGATCGCGCGTCCCTGAGGTGCGTCGTCCGCCGCGCCGAGCCACAGGATGAGATCGGCGCGTTCGACCGCCTCGCGCGCGCGTCGGACGCCCTCGCGCTCGACCGCATCCGCGCTCTCGCGCAACCCCGCCGTGTCGGTGAACAGAAAGGCGATGCCGTCCAACACGACGGGGGCCTCGATAACGTCGCGCGTGGTCCCGGCGGCCTCCGAGACGATCGCCGCCTCGCGTCCGATCAGCGCGTTGAGCAGCGTGGATTTTCCGACATTGGGCGGCCCCGCGAGCGCGACGCGGACGCCGTCGCGAAGCCGCTCGGCG
>JACMKH010000451.1 GCA_014380205.1 Sphingomonadaceae bacterium | reverse complement strand
GGAGCGCGAAGCCATGCGGGCTGGGCATGGAGCGGCGGCGCGATCCGTTCGCGCGTCTCGCGGCGCTTGAACTCGGTCGGTGGCGCGCCCGCGAAGTGCCGCGCCTCGCCGAACAGCATGTCCTCCCCGGCCTCCCCGCCGAGCCGCGCCATCGCGCGCTCGCACAACGCATACCAGCTCTCCCTGGGCGCGCCGTCCCTCGCCGATTTACCGAGCGCGCCGCCGATCACCAGCCGCTCCTCGGCGCGGGTAAGCGCGACGTAGAGCAGCCGCCAATGCTCCTCGCGCTCGGCCCGGCTGAGCGCCTCGACCCTTTCGGTCAGCGCGCCGAGCTGCTCGGCCTTGCGCGGGCGCGGCAGCGGCACTTGGCCCGCCCCCGGCACATCGAGAGCGATCGAGCGGAAGGGGATTTTGTCGGGATCGGCGGTCGCGTCGGCGAGGATCACCAGCGGGGCCTGGAGGCCTTTCGCGCCGTGGACGGTCATGACGCGCACCGCGTCGAGCGGGGCGGAGGGATCGCGCTTGATCTCGACCTCGCCGCGGTCGAACCAGTCGATGAAGCGCTGCAAGGTTGGCGTCCCCTCGCCCTCGAAGGCGAGCGCGGCGTTGAGCAGCTCCTCGATCGGATCGCGCGCCTCCTCGCCCAGCCGCGCGAGCAGCTTACGCCGCCCGTCGATCGGCCCCGAGAGTATCGTTTCGAGCAGCTGATAAGGCGTCGAGAGATCGGCGAAGCCGAGGATGATCTCGAGCCCCGCGACCGTCTCGCCGTGCGCGCCGCTCTCGCGGATCGTCCGCCACAGGTCGCCGCGCCGCCCGAACGCGCTTTCGTAGAGGGCATCCTGCGACCAGCCGAACAGCGGCGAGACGAGCAGGCTCGCGAGCGTCAGATCGTCGCGCGGCTGGAGCGCGAAGCGCAGCGCCGCGAGCAGGTCGCGGATCGCGAGCGGCGCGGTCAGGGTCAGCCGGTCGACCCCCGCGACGGGCACGCCCTCGGCGTGGAGCCGCGCGACGATCAGCGGCGCGAGCGTCACGCGCGAGCGCACGAGGATCAGCACATCCTCGGGCCTGAGCGCCCTGCCCTGCCCTTCGAGCCACAGTCCGTCGTCGAGCCATTCGCGAACCTGCCGCGCGAGCAGCCCCGCGAAGGTCCGCTTGGCGTCGTCGATCCAGCCCTCCTCGCCCTCGTCGGCGGGCTGCTCGTCGACATGCACCGGCTCCCACAAGGTCACGCGCCCGGGCAGCCTGGCCTTCTTCAAGGCGCTGCGGTGCGCGTTGACCGCGCGGTCGAGGCCGATCGCCTCGTGGCCGAGCTCGCAGATCGCGGCGTCGACGAAATCGAGGATGGGCGGGCTCGAGCGGTAGGATTCGTCGAGCGGGATATCGAGCAGCTCGCGCTCGCGATCGGCGATGTAGCGCGCGAACGCCTCGCGCGCGGTCAAGAACTCGCGCGGGTTGGTCCCCTGGAAGCCGAAGATCGCCTGCTTGAAATCGCCGACGGCGAAGATCGTGCGGGGCCTCGGCCGGTCTTCGGGCGCGGTCTCCAGAAACTCGCCCGCAAGCGCGCGCACGATCTCCCATTGCGCCTTGTTGGTGTCCTGCGCCTCGTCGACGAGGATGTGGTCGATCGACTGGTCGAGCTTGTAGCGCACCCAGTCGCCCATCCCCGGCGTCTTGAGCAGCACCACCGCCTCGCGGATCAGGTCGTCGAAATCAACGAGGCCACGCCGTCGCTTGGCGAGCCCATATTCGCGCGCGAACCGCTGCCCCGCCCGCAGCGCCGAGACGGCGACATCGGCGAACGCCGCAAGCGCGCGGAAATCGAGCATCCCGCGCACGACATCGTCGAGCTCACCGGCGAGCGCGGCATAATCGGACTCGGCCTCCCCCAGCCGCGCGGCGAACTTCCGGAAATCGCCCTTCTTGGTGCACCACACCTCGCGCACGCTCGACGACGGGCTCGGCGAGCCAGGCCTCGATCGT
>JACMKH010000060.1 GCA_014380205.1 Sphingomonadaceae bacterium | reverse complement strand
GCCACCGCCAGCGCCTGCTCGTCCACGCCCGCCGCGCGCTCGACGTCCAGGACGCGATCCGCGACTGGCTCGGCGCGCTCGAATGGCCGCGCGGTGTCCGCGTTGCCGTCGATGTCGATCCCTACAGCTTTCTGTGATTCCCCCGCCATGACAGCGCGGGGAATGTGAGCTAAGATGGTGAGATGATGCGCGTCTTGTTGTTCCTCATTCTGCTGTTCCTCTGCAGCGGCCGAGCGCATGCCGAATGGCGGCGCGCCGAATCGGACAATTTCATCATTTACGCCGAGCTCGCAGAAGCCGAGCTGCGTGAGACCGCGCTCAGGCTCGAGCGCTTCGACCGCGTGCTGCGCCTGCGCGCGGGGGTCGTCGGGCCGCCGGGCCCGGTGAAGTTCCGCATCCATTATGTCGCGCGTCCGGGCGACGTGCGCGACCTGATGGAGGATGCGCCGCGCGGCGCGGCGGGTTTCTACGAGCCGGCGCTTCGTGGCCCCGTGGCCGTCGTACCCCGACGCACGCCCGGCGCGAGAGGCTATGGCCTCGGCGCCGAGGAGATTCTCTTCCATGAATATGCGCACCATTTCATGCTGCAATATTTTCCGGCGACCTACCCGGCCTGGTATGTCGAGGGCTTCGCCGAATTCTTCCAGACGGCCGAGTTCGCCGAGGACGGATCGATCCTCGTCGGCGGCGTCTCGCCCAATCGCGCGCTCGGCCTGGTCTGGGAGCAATGGGTTCCGTATCGCCAGCTGCTGGCCAACGAGCGTGACCATGGCTTCAACGCCTACACCCAGGGCTGGCTGCTGACCCATTATGCGGTGTTCAACGAAAGCGCCGGCGCGACGCTGCGCGCCTATCTCGCCGCGATCCATGCGGGCCAGTCGGGCGCCGAGGCCTATGCGGCGACCTTCGGCCGCGCCGACACGCCGCTCGACCGCACCTTGCAGGAATATATGCGTCAGCGACGGCTCCCCGGCATGCGCATCACGCTTCGCGACTTCACTCCCGGTCCGGTCACCGTGACGCGGCTCAGCGAGGCGGAGGGCGAGACCGCGGTGCTATCTGCGGGCGATCCGGGGGCGCGCGCGCGCCGCGCAGCGCGAAATGCCGAGCGCTATCCCGACCATCCCCAGGCGCATGTCGAGCTGGCCTTTTCGGCGCTCGCGAGCGAGGATTTCACGGCCGCCGAGACGGCGGCGGACCGGGCACTCGCGCTCGACGCGAACCATGTCGAGGCCAATCTGGTCAAGGGGCTGGCGCTGATCGGCGCGGCGGGCGCGAGCGACGACGCGGACGATGCGCGATGGGCGAGGGGGCGGGGCCACCTGGTCCGCGCCAACAACGCCGATCATGACAACGCCGCGCCGCTGTTCGGCTATTTCATGTCGTTCCCGGAGCGCCGGGACAGCCCCGACAATGCGCTCGCGGCGCTCGAGCGCGCGTTCGATCTCGTGCCGCAGAACCCCGAGGTCAGGCTGACGCTCGCGGGCGAATATCTGCGTGACGGGCGATTCCGCGAAGCCTCGATCCTCGTCATGCCGCTCGTCCAGTCGGTCCACGAGAGCGAAGGCCGCGCCGCCGCCCAGCGGATGCTCACCGAGGCCCAGCAAGGCCTCGCGGGATCGGCCACGGCCGCTGGAGAGGAATGAGCGCCCCTATCGCTTGGGGCGGCGCTGATCGGCGAGATCGCTCGGCCGATCGCCGATGAATGTGCATCTCTTCGGTACGCCAGGCCGCACGCCAGCAGAGACTAGAGCCGGTTGACCCTCGCCGCGAAGCAGCCGCGACGGGCGTTGTGAACGTGGAGGTAGGAGGTTGCTTCCAGCTCGAAATACCGCACGATCATCCCGTCGAGATCGCCGCCGTCGACGACATCGGCGTCGATCATCATGTCGTTCGCATCGAAGGCGCGGACCGAGAGCAGGCGGATCGCGAGTTGCTCGGGAATCGCATTCTCGAAGCGCGCGGCCTCCTCCGCGCCTTCGCGGACGAAGATCGCGTGGCGCGAGCGATAGGGCGTGGCGGCGGGCTGATGCTCGTGGTTGAGCAGCAGCACATCGGCGCCGGGCGCGACGTCGCGCAAGGTGACGCGGCAGGGATAGCCGACCGGGCTGTCCGAGCGCATCCGGATCGCGCCGCGCGCGGCGAGCGCCTCGTTATCGAGCCCATAGAGCGGGCGGAAGCGCGCGGGATCGAGACCCTCGATGACGTATCCGCTCATTCGACGCCCTCGCGCTTCCTCAGCTCGACCTTGCGCTCAAGCCCATAGGCATAACCGCCCATGCTCCCGTCGCTGCGCTGCGCGCGGTGACAGGGGATAACGACGGCGAGGTGGTTGGAGCCGCACGCGGTGCCCGCCGCGCGGACGGCGCGCGGGTTGCCCGCGATCGCGGCGAGCTCGGAATAGGTCCGCGTTTCGCCCGCGGGAATCGCCCGGAGCGCCTGCCAGACCGATTCCTGGAAGGCGGTGCCCTGAACGTCGAGCGGGAGCTCGCGGCGCGCGCCGGGCGTCTCGACCTCGGCGACGACCTGGCGGGCGAGCGCGTCGAGCGCCTCGCCGCCGCGCTCGATGTCGGCATTGGGGAAGCGGCGGTGGAGCGCCTCCTCGCCTTCGTCGAACGAGACGCGGCACAGCCCTTTGTCGGTCGCGGCGATGAACAGCGCGCCGAGGCTGGTGGCGGCGGTGGTCCAGCGGATCGTCACGCCTGCACCGCCCTTGCGCCAAGCGCTCGGGGTCATGCCGAGGCGCGTCTTGGCATCGGCGTAGAAACGGCTCGGGGCGGAATAGCCCGCGTCGTAAATCGCTTCGGTCACGGTATTCTCCTCGGTAAGCGCGTCGGCGGCGCGGCCGGCGCGCAAGCCCCGGGCATAGGCCGCCGGGGTGACGCCGGTCGCGCGCTTGAACACGCGGTGGAAATGATGCGGCGAATAGCCGACGTGCGCGGCGATTTCGTCGAGCCGCCACGGCTCCTCGGCCGCCTCGATCAGCGCGACCGCTTTCGCAACGGCGGCGCTGTCGCGCGCGACGTCATCGGGGAGGCAACGCAGGCAGGCGCGGTAGCCCGCCGCGCGCGCCGCCGCGCCGTCGGCGAAGAACTCGACATTCTCGCGCTTCGGATGGCGAGCGGGGCAGCTCGGCTTGCAATAGATGCCCGTCGTGCGGACCGCGCCGACGAAGCGGCCGTCGAACGCGCGATCGCGCCGCTCGAAGGCGCGCCAGGCGATGTCGGGATCGGGGAGGGTGCGGGTGTCTGTCATGCCCACAACATAGCGCGCCCGGCGCGGGATGCTTCCCGCAAGTTGCGTTCAATGCGAGAGAGATTTGCGCCGTCCCGAATTTTTGCGAAAGGGCGGCGCGAAAGGCGAATCGGGTGGGCGGATTTCTCGCAAGGCTGGCGGCGGCGATCGCGCTCCTGTTCGCGCATCCGGCGCTCGCGCAGGAGAACAGCGATATCACCGCGGCCGCGCGCAGCGTCGTGCGCATCGCGCTGGTCGAGACGCACGACGGCGAGCAGTATCTGCTCGGCCACGCGAGCGGGGTCGCGGTCGCGCCCAACCTGATCGTGACCAACGCGCACGTCGTCGCGCCGCTCGAAATGGCCGACGACATCGGCATGATGATCGTTCCGGCCGAAGGATCGCGGCGCTATGTGGGGCGGCTGGTCGCGGTCGATCCGCGCGCCGATCTGGCGCTGATTCGGCTCGAGAGCGGGGCGATCCCGCCCGCGACGATCTATACGGGGCCGCTCGACGAGAATGCGCGCGTCGCCGCGATCGGCTATCCAGGCTCGGTCGATCTCGCCGAGAATCTCTCGGCGCGCGACCGGGTCACGCCGATGGATGCGGTCCGCACCTTCGGCCAGATTTCGGGCGGGCGCAGCCGCCGCGACGTCCAGACGCTGCTCCACACCGCCGCGATGGCGCAAGGCAACAGCGGCGGGCCGCTGGTCGACGCCTGCGGGCGGATCGTGGGCGTCAACAGCTTCGGCTCGATCTCGAGCGGGTCGGACGCCGAATTCGCCTTCGCGATCGCGGCGCGCGAGCTCGTCCCCTTCCTGCGCGCCAACGGCGTGCGCCCGCGCACGATCGGGCTCGCCTGCGAATCGATGGCCGAGCGCGACCGGCGCGAAGCGCTGCGCCG
>JACMKH010000450.1 GCA_014380205.1 Sphingomonadaceae bacterium | reverse complement strand
TGAGCACCGGCTCGGCGACGCGGCTCCCGGGCTGGGCCGCGCAATCCTCGGCCTGCCGCGCGAGGCGCAGCGGCTGATCGCGGCGAGCGAGGATCTCTACGACCGCGTCGCGCGGATCGATCGCGGCATCGAGCGCGCCGCACCGATGCCGAGCCCGGCGCGGACGCTGTTGGGGAGGCTCGAAAGGGCCTTCTAGGAGGTCAAGCGGCCTTCGCCGCGAGCTCGTCCTTCGCCGCGCGATATTCGGCTTCGAGCCGGTCGACGAAGCCCGCGACGTCCTCGACCCCGCCCACCGCGCCGATGCCTTGGCCCGAGCCCCAGATGTTCTTCCACGCCTTGGCCTTGCTGCCCTCGCCCGAGCCGAAGTTCATCGTCGCGAGGTCGCCCTGGGGCAGGTTGTCGGGGTCGAGCCCCGCGGCGGCGATCGATGCGCGCAGATAATTGCCGTGGACGCCCGTGAACAGGTCCGAATAGACGATGTCGGCGGCGCGGCCCTCGACGATGCCCATCTTGTAATCATGCTCGGCGTTGGCTTCGGCGGTCGCGATGAACGCCGAGCCCATATAGGCGAGGTCGGCCCCCATCGCCTGCGCGGCGAGGATAGCGCGGCCGTGCGCGATCGCCCCCGAGAGGATCAGCGGCCCATCGAACCACTGGCGGATTTCCTGGACGAGCGCGAAGGGCGAGGTCGTTCCGGCATGTCCGCCCGCGCCCGCGGCGACCGCGATGATCCCGTCCGCCCCCTTCTCGACCGCCTTCCTCGCGAACATGTCGTTGATGATGTCGTGGAGCGTGATCCCGCCCCAGGCGTGAACCGCCTGGTTGAGCTCGACGCGTGCGCCCAATGAGGTGATCGTGATCGGCACGCGCCACTTCTCGCAGGTCGCGAGATCCGCCTCGAGCCGCGCGTTCGAGCGATGGACGATCTGGTTGACCGCGAAGGGGGCGGCGGAGCGCCCGGGATGGTCGCGGTCGTGCGCGCCGAGCGCCTCGGTGATCTCGTGGAGCCATTCGTCGAGCAGGCTCTCGGGCCGCGCGTTGAGCGCGGGGAACGAGCCGACGATCCCCGCCTTGCACTGCGCGATGACCAGCGCGGGCCCCGAGACGATGAACATCGGCGCGCCGATCAGCGGCAGCCGGAGGCGATCGAAGAGGGGCGGGAGGCTCATGTAGCGGAATTTCATAGCGCGGGGCGGCGGCGAGTCCAGCGAGACGCGCCGCGCGCGCCGCTTGCCGGGCCTATAGCGCGCCCTTAAATCGCGTGGATGACCTCGACCAACGACATCAGGCGCTCGTTCCTCGATTTCTTCGCGGGCGAGGGGCATGCGCAGGTGCCCTCTGCGCCGCTCGTGCCGTACAACGATCCGACCCTGATGTTCGTCAACGCGGGCATGGTGCCGTTCAAGAACGTCTTCACGGGCCTCGAGACGCGTCCCTATGTCACCGCGGCCTCGTCGCAGAAATGCGTGCGCGCGGGGGGCAAGCACAATGACCTCGACAATGTCGGCTACACCGCGCGCCACCTCACCTTCTTCGAGATGCTCGGCAATTTCTCGTTCGGCGATTATTTCAAGGAGCGCGCGATCGAGCTCGCCTGGCGGCTGATCACCAGGGAATTGGGGCTCGCGCCCGATCGCCTCACCGCGACGGTCTATCACACCGACGACGAGGCGTGGGACCTCTGGAAGAGGATCGCCGGCCTCCCCGACGAGCGCATCATCCGCATCCCGACCAAGGACAATTTCTGGGCGATGGGCGACAGCGGCCCGTGCGGCCCGTGCTCGGAGATTTTCTTCGATCATGGCGAGCATGTCCCCGGCGGCCCGCCCGGCTCTCCGGACGAGGACGGCGACCGCTTCGTCGAAATCTGGAACCTCGTGTTCATGCAATATGAGCAGGAGGACAATCAGATCGTCCGCGACCTGCCCAAGCCTTCGATCGACACGGGGCTGGGGCTCGAGCGCATCGCCTCGGTCCTCCAGGGCAAGCAGGACGTCTTCGACACCGACACCTTCCGCGCGCTGATCGAGGCTTCGTCCGAGCTCACGCGGACGAGCGCGGATGGCGAGAACAAGGCCTCGCACCGCGTTATCGCCGATCATCTACGCTCGACGAGCTTCCTCATCGCCGACGGCGTGCTCCCCGCCAACGAGGGGCGCGGCTATGTTGTCCGGCGGATCATGCGCCGCGCGATGCGCCACGCGCATCTGCTCGGCGCGGCCGAGCCGCTGATGCACCGGCTCGTCCCCGCGCTCGTCGCCGAGATGGGCAGCGCCTGGCCCGAGCTCGTCCGCGCCCAACCGCTGATCGAGGAGACGCTGCGGCTCGAGGAGACGCGCTTCCGCCGCACGCTCGATAACGGCCTGCGTCTCCTCGACGAGGCGAGCGAGGGCATGGGCGAGGGCGAGACGCTCGCGGGCGAGACCGCCTTCCGCCTCCACGACACCTATGGCTTCCCCTACGACCTCACCGAGGACGCGCTGCGCCCGCGCGGCATCGCGGTCGACCGCGCGGGCTTCGACGCGGCGATGGCCGAGCAGAAGCGCGCCGCGCGCGCGGCGTGGAAGGGATCGGGCGAGGCCGCCTCGGACGAGATCTGGTTCGACATCGCCGAGGAGCATGGCGGCACCGAGTTCACCGGCTATGCGGGGCATGAGGGCGAGGGCCAGGTGATCGCGCTGGTTCGCGACGGCGCGCGCATCGACCGCGCCGGTGTGGGCGAGGAGGTCGTCATCCTCACCAACCAGACGCCCTTCTACGGCGAGAGCGGCGGCCAGATGGGCGACACCGGCGCGATCACGGGCGGCAACGGCCTCATGGCTGAGGTGCTCGACACCGCCAAGCCGCTCGGCCGGCTCCATGCGCATCGCGCGCGGATCGAGGCGGGCCCGATCGCGGTCGGCGACACCGTCCATCTCGCGGTCGACGCTGAGCGTCGCACGCGGCTGCGCGCCAACCACAGCGCGACGCACCTGCTTCACGCCGCGCTGCGCCACCGGCTGGGCGAGCACGTCACCCAGAAGGGCAGTCTGGTCGCCGAGGACCGGCTGCGCTTCGATTTCTCGCACCCCAAGGCGCTGACGCCGGACGACCTCGCCGCGATCGAGGCCGATGTGAACGCGCACATCCGGGGCAACGCCGAGGTGAGCACCCGGCTGATGGCCCCCGACGAGGCGGTCGAGGCCGGCGCGCTTGCCCTCTTCGGCGAGAAATACGGCGACGAGGTCCGCGTGCTTTCGATGGGCCGCGCCGACGAGCGCGACTATTCGGTCGAGCTTTGCGGCGGCACGCACGTGACCGCGCTCGGCGACATCGGCCTGTTCGCGATCGTCTCCGAAAGCGCGGTCGCGGCGGGGGTGCGCCGCATCGAGGCGCTGACGGGTGAGGCGGCTCGACAATATTATCGCGGCCGCGAGGCGCGGCTGATAGAGGCGGCGAGCGTGCTCAAGGCCGCACCCGACGAGGTTCCCGCGCGCGTCGCGGCGCTGCTCGATGAGCGCCGCCGGCTCGAACGCGAGCTCGCTGAGGCGAGAAAGGCACTCGCGATCGGCGGCGGCGCGGGCAAGGCCGAAG
>JACMKH010000449.1 GCA_014380205.1 Sphingomonadaceae bacterium | reverse complement strand
TGGTGTTGCCGTCGGCGATGATCGTCATGTCCATCCCGAACAGCGAGCCGCCCTCGGCGACCACCGCGATGTTTTCGCCGATCGCAGCCGCGACGACCTGCTGGCGCTGGGCGCGCCGCGGTTGGTTGTAGTTCTTGATCGAATGCGCGCCCTGCGCGGCGAGCCGGCGGACGTGCTGGCGCGCATCCTCGGCGTTCTCGATCAGCGCATAGCCCGGCGCGCGCGCGCCATAGACGACCTCGCCCGACGAGTAGAGCCGCGGCGCGAGGATCTGTCCCGCGCGCTGCAGCTCGGAGGCGGGGAAGATGTGGTTTGCCTCGCTCGACGGGTTGTGCACCGTAGTCACGCCGAGCGCGAGATGCGCGAGCGTGTGCCAGTTCTGCTCGGGGATGATCTCGTCGTCGCCCTGCGGCCCGTGCGAATGGCCGTCGATCAAGCCGGGGATGATCGTCGCGCCGGCGACGTCGACGGTCTCGATCCCGGCCGGGAGGGTGGTCGAGGCCATGGGCCCGACCATCTCGATGCGGTTGCCGTTGACGACGACGACGCCGTTCTCGATGATCCCGCCGTCGTCCGACGCCATGGTCACGATCCGCGCGCCGACCAGCGCGACGCGCCCGGTCGGATGCGCGGCCGGGACGGTCATCGCGAGCGAGACTCCGGTCGCGGGCGGGACATAGGGCGTCGCCTCCTGCCCCGGCGCGGGCGGGGCCGACGGAAGCGCGCCGTTCGCGTCGATCGTGTAGAGCGTCGGTCCGGTGGTCCAGTGGAGCCGCGATCCGCTGCTCGACCAGTTGATATAGCTCGCGCCGTCGCCGCTGACCTCGATCGGGCGGAAGCCTGTGGCATCGGTCGCCGCGCCGACCTTCTGCGGGCCGGGCAGGAAGGGCATCAGCCAGGCGTCGTAATTGTCGACGAAAGCGATCATCCGCCCGTCGGGCGAGACCTCGTAATTGGTGACATAATCGCCCTCGGCGTGGATGCGCTGGTCGTCGCCGGTGCGATTGACGCTGACCAGGCGCTGCTTGTCCTCCTCGGAGACGAGCATGAAGATGCGGTCATTGTCCGCGCCGAAGTGCGGCGCGGTTCCGCTCGTCGTGATCCGCGTCTCCTCGCCGCCCGCAGCGGAGATCAGATAGACACCCTGATGCTCGGACCATCGATCCGAGGTGATGTAGCCGCCGCCGCCCGCCTCGTAGACGATGGTGCGGCCATCGGGCGAGAAGCGCGGGCGGCGGTAATGGCCGGGATGGCGCGTGACGACGCGGTCGCCGCCGCCGCTCGCGTTGATCACGCGGATTTCGCCGAGCCGCGCGTCGTCCCACAGCACGTAAACGATCGAGCGGCCGTCCCGCGACCAGCTCGGAAAGATCTCGAAGCCGTCGGAGCGGCTGGTCAGCCGGCGCGGCGTTCCGCCGCCCGCGGGCTGAACCCAGAGATGGCCGAGGCTTTCGAAGACGACCTGCCGCCCGTCGGGGGAGACGCTGGCGAAGCGCGGCATGCGCGTCGAAAAGCTGTCGGGAGCGACAGATACCTGGGGGCGCGGCGGATCGATCACGTCGCGCGTCCCCGCGACATGGAACGGGATCTCGCTCGCCTGGCCGCTTGCGACATCGACGCGGCGGATGCGCCCGCCCGCCCAGAATACCACCGCGCGGCTGTCGGGCGTCCAGTCCATGTTGGGATAGACGCCGTGGACCGACCAGGTCTCCTGCACGTCCTGGTCGAGCGGCTCGTAGATGCGCCGCTCCTCGCCCGATTGAAGATTCTTGACGTAGAGCGTCGAGCGCGTCCGCTCGCGGCGGACGAAGGTGATCCAACGGCCGTCGGGCGACGGCGTCGGGCGCACCGATCCGCCGGGGCCCGAGACGACGGTCTCGCGCTCGCCCGTCGCCATGTCGTAGCGCTCAATCGCGAAGAGCTGGGTGTTCGAATCCTGGGCGTATTCGAAGATCGGGCCGGGGGTGGTGTTGCGCGAAAAATAGACGCCCTCGCCGTCGGGCGCGAAGACGGGCTCGCCGAGGTCCTTCTGGTGGTCCTCGTTGGGGCGCTCGACGATCGCGACGCCGTTGCCGCCCGAGACGTGATAGAGCCAGAGCTCGCCCGTGCCGAGCGAGCGGCCCGTGGTGAAATGCTTGCGCGCGACGATGAAGCGGCCGTCGGGCGACCAGTCGGGCTGGGTCAGGAGGCGGAAATCCTCGCGCGTGACCTGACGCATGTCGCCGCCGTCCGCGCCCATCATCCAGATGTTGTCGCCGCCACCGCGATCCGAGGTGAAGGCGATGCGGCTTCCGTCGGGCGAGAAACGCGGCTGGACCTCCCAGGGCAGCCCGGTCGCGATCGCGCGCGCCTCGCCGCCCGCGATCGGCATGACATAGATGTCGCCGAGCAGATCGAACGCAATCTGGCTGCCGTCGGGACTAACGTCGACGTTCATCCAGGTGCCCTCGGTGACGTCGATATTGACCTGGCGGCGCGGCAGCGGCGGGTTGGCGACGTCCCATGTCGGCGTGGCGGGAGCGGCGGCCGTGGCGGGCGGCGGCGTGGGGGCCCATCCATGTCCGGCGAGAAGACGAAAATCCCCGACTGGGGTTTCTCGAGCTCGCCGGTGGTGGTGGACGACGTCGT
>JACMKH010000448.1 GCA_014380205.1 Sphingomonadaceae bacterium | reverse complement strand
TTGCGCAGGACAGGCTCGCCGAGAAGCGTTTCGCGCGCGAGCTCGGCGGGCGCACGGCGCGCTTCGCGCCGGTCGAGGACGAAGCGGGGCTCGCGTCAGCGCTTGAGCAGACAGGCC
The DNA here is from genome assembly GCA_014380205.1 of Sphingomonadaceae bacterium. Lineage (GTDB taxonomy): Bacteria > Pseudomonadota > Alphaproteobacteria > Sphingomonadales > Sphingomonadaceae > Parasphingopyxis. The sequence goes on along the minus strand of JACMKH010000448.1, from coordinate 5,270 downwards.
TCCCGGCGATCCTCAAGACCAACCGCTTCGGCTATGACGGCAAGGGGCAGGCGCGCGTCGATGATGCCGCCGACGCGCTCGCCGCCTGGCAAAGCATCGGCCGGCGGCCCGCGATCGCCGAGGCGATAGTCGCGTTCGAGCGCGAATTCTCGGTGATCCTCGCGCGAGGCGCCGACGGGGCGATCGCCTTCTGGGACAGCGGCGAGAACCTCCACGCGGGCGGCATCCTCGCGCGCACGACCGTTCCCGCCCACCCCGACATCCTCGCGCAGCAGGACGAGGCGCGCACCCTCGCTGCGCGGATCGCCGGGGCGCTCGGCCATGTTGGCGTCCTAACCGTTGAATTCTTCGCTGCCGCGGAGGGCCCCGTGTTCAACGAGATGGCCCCGCGCGTCCACAACAGCGGTCACTGGACGATCGAGGGCGCGGTGACCTCGCAGTTCGAGAATCACATCCGCGCGATCTGCGGCCTGCCGCTCGGCGATACGGGATTGGCCGGCGACGCGGTGACGATGGAAAACCTCATCGGCGACGCGGTGGACGACTGGCCCGCGATCCTCGCCGACCCCCACGCCCGCCTCCACCTTTACGGCAAGCGCGCAGCCCGGCCGGGGCGCAAGATGGGGCATGTCACGCGGGTCGGCGGCTGACCGCGCTCCCGGCGACGCGGCGCTGGCATCCCGCGCGCGCAATCCCTAGCTAACCCCTCGACTCATCCCTCTCACGAAAGCCCCGCCCCATGGCCACCGCTCCCGATCCCGTCGTCATCGCCTCCTACGCCCGCACGCCGATGGGCGGCTTCCAGGGCGCGCTCGGCTCGGTACCCGCGACCGAGCTCGGCGCGACCGCAGTGCGCGCGGCGGTCGAGCGCGCGGGCGTTTCGGGCGACGACGTCGAGATGATCTTCATGGGTTGCGTGCTCCCCGGCGGGCTCGGCCAGGCGCCCGCGCGCCAGGCCGCGCTCAACGGCGGCCTACCCACGTCGGTCGAGGCGACCACGGTCAACAAGATGTGCGGGTCGGGGATGCAGGCCGCGATCATGGCGCACGATGCGCTGCTCGCGGGAACCGCCGACATCATCGTCGCGGGCGGGATGGAGAGCATGACCAACGCGCCCTACATCCTCCCCAAGCACCGCGGCGGCAGCCGCATCGGCCACGATGTCGTCAAGGATTCGATGTTCCTCGACGGGCTCGAGGACGCTTACGACCAAGGCAAGCTGATGGGCGCCTTCGCCGAGGAGGCCGCGCAAAGCTACCAGTTCACGCGCGAGAAGCAGGACGATTACGCGATCGAGAGCCTCGCGCGCGCCAACCGCGCGATCGAGAGCGGCGCGTTCGATGGCGAGGTCGTTCCCGTCGAGGTGACGACGCGCGCGGGGACGCAGAGCGTCGACAAGGACGAGCAACCCGGCAAGGCGCAGCCCGACAAGATCCCCACGCTCAGGCCCGCCTTTTCGAAGGACGGCACGGTGACCGCGGCCAACTCCTCCTCGATCTCGGACGGCGCGGCGGCGATGGTGCTGACGCGCGAGAGCGTCGCGCGCGCGAAGGGCCTGCCCGTCAAGGCCCGCCTCGTCGCCCACGCCGCGCATGCGCACGAGCCGGGCAAATTCACCTCGGCCCCCGTGCCCGCGATCCAGAAGGTTCTCGACAAGGCCGGGTGGTGCGTCGACGATGTCGATCTGTTCGAGGTCAACGAGGCTTTCGCGGTCGTCGCCATGATCGCGATGCGCGATCTCGGCATCCCCCACGACAAGATCAACGTCAACGGCGGCGCCTGCGCGCTCGGCCACCCGATCGGCGCGTCGGGCGCGCGGATCATGGCGACCTTGCTAAACGCGCTCGAGAAGCGCGGCCTCAAGCGCGGCGTCGCAGCGCTCTGCATCGGCGGCGGCGAGGCGACGGCGGTGGCGGTCGAGCTAGTCTAGTTCCTCCCCGTTCCGGGGAGGATCAGATCACCCAGTGATCCGCGAGCTCGGGCTTGCGCTTGCCCGTCAGCTTGCGGTTGAGGCGATGCACCGATTTGCTCGCGGTATGCGTGAACAGGAAGGGCAGCACCGCATGCACCATGCACGCGAGCCCCGCGCCGACCAGCGCGAGCCCGAACGCCGAAGCCGCGCCGAAATGCTCGCCATAGGTTTCGCCGATCTCGGCGGGGTGGTCGGTGAAGGGGTTGGCCATGGTCCGCTCGCTGCCCGGGACTGAATCGCGAACCCCCCTAGCAAGCGCGGGCACGGAATGCCACCGGGAGGAAAATGGGCCGCCATGGAGGCCCGGCAGGGTCGCAAGAACCGGGCGCTCCATGGCGGTTTGTTCGTCGAAGGGGAGTCGCAAGTCCGTTCGACGGCTCCCCTATTGCCCCGATTCGCGGACAGTGATGTGACAGGAGTCACAGGCGCGCGATTTTTCTGCTAGGGCGCGGGCACGGACACACGGAGATGCGCGCGATATGAACGTCGAGACTCGAATCGCGGCGGCCAAGCCGTCGAAATTCACCTATCGCTGGGACGACCCCTTCCTGCTCGAGGACCAGCTCGACGACGAGGAGCGCATGGTCCAGCAGACCGCGCGCGACTATGCGCAGGAGAAGCTGCTGCCGCGCGTGATCGAGGCCGCGCGCGACGAGCATTTCGACCGTGAGATTCTCCGCGAGATGGGCGCGCTGGGGCTGCTCGGCCCAACGATCGAGGGTTATGGCTGCGCCGGTGTCGGCCATGTCGCCTATGGGCTGATCACGCGCGAGGTCGAGCGCGTCGATTCGGGCTATCGCTCGGCGATGAGCGTCCAGTCTTCGCTAGTGATGCACCCGATCCACGCTTACGGCACCGACGCGCAGCGCGACAAATGGCTTCCCGGCCTCGCCACCGGCGATCTCGTCGGCTGCTTCGGCCTCACCGAGCCCGACGCGGGATCGGACCCCGGCAGCATGAAGACGCGCGCGCGCGAGGCCCCCGGCGGCTGGAAGCTTTCGGGATCGAAGATGTGGATTTCCAACTCACCGATCGCCGATGTCTGCGTGGTCTGGGCCAAGACGGACGACGGGGTGATTCGCGGCTTCCTGCTCGAAAAGGGGATGGAGGGGCTGTCATGCCCCAAGATCGAGGGCAAGGTGAGCCTGCGCGCCTCGATCACCGGCGAGATCGTGATGGACGAGGTGTTCGTGCCTCAGGAGAACGTCCTCCCCAACGTACAGGGGCTCGCGGGCCCGTTCGGCTGCCTCAACAAGGCGCGCTACGGCATCGCCTGGGGGTCGATGGGCGCGGCCGAGGATTGCTGGCATCGCGCGCGGACCTACGCGCTTGAGCGCCACCAATTCGGCCGCCCGCTCGCCGCCAACCAGCTCGTCCAGTTGAAGCTGGCCAACATGCAGACCGAGATCGCGCTCGGCCTCAACGCCGCGCTCGCCGTGGGCCGCAACATCGACGCGGGGACCTGGGCGCCCGAGATGATCAGCCTGATCAAGCGCAACAACTGCGGCAAGGCGCTCGACATCGCCCGCGCCGCGCGCGACATCCACGGCGGCAACGGCATCAGCGAGGAATTCCACGTCATCCGCCACATGGTCAACCTCGAGACGGTCAACACCTATGAGGGCACCCACGACGTCCATGCGCTGATTTTGGGACGGGCGATTACCGGGATTCAGGCGTTTTCATAGATGTGGTGAAGCGGCGCGACGGCCGTACCAGCCTTCGTCATGCTGAACTTGTTTCAGCTACCATTGGCGCTCCGTCCCGACGACGCACAAGCGTAGAGACAATGGGACCCTGACCTTCGTCAGGGTGACGATCGAGTAGCTGACGGGGAATCGCATTGACCAAAGCCCTCTCCGGCATCCGCGTGCTCGATCTCTCGCGCGTCCTCGCAGGCCCTTGGTCCACGCAAATGCTCGGCGATCTCGGCGCCGAGATCGTCAAGGTCGAGAAGCCCGGCGAGGGCGACGACACGCGCAAATGGGGGCCGCCGTGGCACGGACCCGAGGAGCGCCGCCGCGCAGCCTATTATCTTGCGGCGAACCGCAACAAGCGCTCGGTGACGGTCGACATCGCGCATCCCGTGGGCCAGGCGCTGGTCCGGCGGCTCGCCGAGGGCTCGGATATCCTCGTCGAGAATTTCAAGCTCGGCGGGCTCGCCAAGTTCGGGCTCGATTATGCGAGCCTCAAGGCGATCAACCCGCGCCTGATCTACTGCTCGATCACGGGCTTCGGCCAGACCGGCCCCGACGCCGCCAAGCCGGGCTACGACCTGATGATCCAGGCGATGTCGGGCTTCATGTCGATCACGGGCAACGCCGAGGGACCGCCGCGCCGGATGGGGGTCGCGCTCGTCGATGTGATGACCGGCCTCCACGCGACGATCGCGGTCCTCGCCGCGCTCCACCAGCGCGAGGGCACGGGTGAGGGCCAGCACATCGACATCGCGCTGTTCGATGTCGCCGTCTCGGCGCTCGCCAACCAGGCGCTCAACTATCTCGTCTCGGGCGTCGCGCCCGAGCGCACGGGCAACGGCCACCCCAATATCGTCCCCTATCAGCCCTTCGAGACGGCCGACGGCTGGCTCATCGTCGCGGTCGGCAACGACGCCCAGTTCCGCCGCTTCGTCGAGCTGATCGGCCGCCCCGGGCTCGCCGACGACGCGCGTTACGCGACCAATTCCGAGCGCGTCGCGCACCGCGCCGATCTCGTGCCGCTCATCGCCGCCGTGATGCCCGCGCAAACGACGGCGGCGTGGACGGAAGCGCTCGCCGCGATCAACGTCCCCTGCGGCCCGATCAACACGATCGAGCAGGCCTTGGCCGAGCCCCAGGCGCTCCATCGCGGGCTCTCGGGAAGCGTGGCGGACGCGGCCGGGCTCGAGGTGCCGGTGGTCGCGAGCCCGCTCAGGCTGGCTGCCTCGCCGCCCGATCCCGGCGCCCCACCGCCGATGCTCGGCGAGCATACCGAGGAGGTGCTGCGCGACTTGCTTGAGCTCCCGGACGAGGAGATCGCGCGCCTCCGCGAGATCGGCGTCATCTGAATCTTTCCGTTCCGGGGAGGATTAGCTATTCCCCTAACCTCCGCAAATGCGCCACCATCGCGCGCATCTCGGGCTCGCTGAGCACACCCTCCCACGGCGGCATCGCGTAATTGAGGCCATTGGCCTGGCCGCCGCGACGGATCACCGCGAGCGCGCGTTCGTCGGTGAGCCGCGCCTGGACCGCCGCGTCGGTGAAATCGGGCATCGCGACGTCGAAGCTCCTGGCGTCGGGGCCGTCGCCCGCGCCGCCCG
>JACMKH010000447.1 GCA_014380205.1 Sphingomonadaceae bacterium | reverse complement strand
GAATATGCCGGCGGCGACAAGCTCTACGTTCCCGTCGAGAATATCGACGTCCTCAGCCGCTACGGCTCGGACAGCGAGCGTGCGCCGCTCGACCGGCTCGGCGGCGAGGCTTGGCAGCGGCGCAAGTCCCGGATGAAGGAGCGCATCCGCGCGATCGCTGGCGAGCTCATCGCCACCGCCGCCGCGCGCGCGCTCCGCCCGGCCCCGGTTGCCGCGCCCGACGCGAGCTTTGCCGAGTTCGTCGACCGCTTCCCTTTTGCCGAGACCGACGACCAGGAGCGCGCGATCGAGGAGGTGATCGACGATCTCGCCAAGGGAGCGCCGATGGACCGGCTGATCTGCGGCGACGTCGGCTTCGGCAAGACCGAGGTCGCGTTGCGCGCCGCCTATGTGGCAGCGATGGCGGGGATGCAGGTCGCGCTGGTCTGCCCGACGACGCTGCTCACGCGCCAGCATTACGGCAATTTCGTCGAGCGCTTCCGCAGGCTTCCAATCGAGATCGGCCGCCTCTCGCGCCTCGTCCCCGCCGCCGAGGCCAGGGCGACTCGCGAGTGCCTCGCCTCGGGCCGCACCGACATCGTCATCGGCACCCACGCGCTGCTCGCCAAGAGCGTCTCGTTCCGCAATCTCGGCCTCGTCATCGTCGACGAGGAGCAGCATTTCGGCGTCGCTCACAAGGAGCGGCTCAAATCGCTCAAGGCCGACGTTCACGTGCTCACGCTGACCGCGACCCCGATCCCGCGCACGCTCCAAATGGCGATGAGCGGGCTGCGCGAGCTTTCGGTGATCCAGACCCCGCCCGTCGATCGCCTCGCGGTGCGCACCTACGTCATCCCCTGGGACCCGGTCGTGGTCCGCGAGGCGCTGCTCCGCGAGCATTATCGCGGCGGCCAGAGCTTCGTCGTCGCGCCGCGCGTCGCCGATCTGCCCGATATCGAGCAGTTCCTCCGCGACGAGATTCCCGAGATCAGCTTCGTCACCGCGCACGGCCAGATGGCCGCGGCCCAGGTCGAGGAGCGCATGTCGGCCTTCTACGACCGCCGCTACGACGCGCTGCTCTCGACCACGATCATCGAATCGGGGCTCGACATTCCCTCGGCCAACACGCTGATCGTCCACCGGGCCGACCGCTTCGGCCTCGCCCAGCTCTATCAACTGCGCGGCCGTGTCGGCCGAGCGAAATTGCGCGCTTACGCCTATTTCACGACCCCGCCCGATCGCGTGCTGACCGAGACCGCCGCGAAACGCCTAGAGGTGCTCTCGGCGCTCGAAAGCCTCGGCGCGGGCTTCCAGCTTGCCAGTCACGATCTCGACATCCGCGGCGCGGGCAATCTGCTCGGCGACGAGCAGTCGGGGCACATCCGCGAGGTCGGCTTCGAACTCTACCAGGCGATGCTCGAGGACGCGATCCTCGAGGCAAAGGCGGGCGGGCTCGCGCCGCCGCGTGACGATTTCTCGCCGCAGATCACGATCGACGCGCCGATCCTGCTCCCCGAAGCCTATGTCCCCGATCTCGACCTGCGAATGGGCCTCTACCGCCGCATGAACGCGCTCGAGACCCGCGACGAGATCGAGGGGTTCGCCGCCGAGCTGATCGACCGCTTCGGCGATATCCCCGAGCCGACGAGGAACCTGCTGACAGTGATCGAGATCAAGCTCAACGCCAAAGCGGCGGGGATCGCGCGGCTCGATGTCGGCCCCAAGGGCGCATTGGTCGGCTTCTGGAACGACAGCTTCGCCAACCCCGAGGGGCTGATCGCTTACATCACGCGCTTGCAGGGCACCGCTAGGCTCCGCCCCGACCATAAGCTCGTCATCACGCGCGCCTGGGGCGGACACAAGGCCCAGCTCAACGGAGCGCTGCAGCTGTCGAAGGGGTTAGCGAAGGCGGCCAGCTGATCCTCCCCGGAACGGGGAGATTTTACCGCTCCACCAGCCCCGTCAGCTCCTCCGCCCCCACCGGCGGCGAGCACAGATAGCCCTGGTAGATCGCGCACCCCTCCTCGGCGAGCAGCGCGAGCTGGGCCTCGCTTTCGACCCCCTCGGCGATCACGGTCAGCCCAAGCGAGCGCGCCATCTCGATCACGCCGCGCACAACGATCCGGTCGCGCGGCGAGCCCTCGATGTCGCCGCTCAGCCGCTTGTCGATCTTGAGATAATCGAGCGGCAGCGACTTGAGATAGGCGAGGCTCGAGTAACCCGTCCCGAAATCGTCGATCGCGACGCGGAAGCCGCCCGCGCGCAACTCAGCGAGAATATCGGCCGCGCCTCCGAGATCGGCGATCAGCCCGCTTTCGGTCACTTCGACCGTCACCCGGCCGCGCGCGAGCCCGCTGTCGTCGACGATCGCCGCGAAGCGCGCGACGAAATCGGGCCGCGCGATGTCGGCAGCGGTAACGTTGATCGCGAGGCGCAGCGCATCGAGCGCGGCCGGCCAGCGCGCCGCTTCGGCGGCGGCCTTGCGCTGAATATGCTCGGAGAGCTCAACGAGGTGGTCCGAACGGTCGGCGGCGGCAAACAAGGTCGCAGCGCCGAGCTCGCCATAGGCCGGGTGCCGCCAGCGGGCGAGCGCCTCGGCGCCGATCACCGCGCCGCTGGTCACGCCAACCTGCGGCTGGAAAAGTACTTCTATCTCATCGCGTTCGAGGGCATTTCTGAGATCCATCTCAAGCCGCGTCGCGCGCGCCGCCTCGTCCTCCTCCTCGACGCCCACCCCTCGTAGCGCGTCAATGTTCCGGCAAACACCATCAGTGAGGCCATTGCAAACGGCTGCCAGCTGCCGTTGTGGACCCACATCACGAGGTAGTACAGCAGGCCGGAAGCGCACAGCACCATGAGGGGCTCGGTCATCGGCGTTGTGAATAGATAGATGATTCTCGGGTTCAATCCAAAGAAGAGAAACGCGAGCCAGCCCGCAACGCGGGACCCCGTCCAGACCAGCGCCGCCCCGTAGAGAAACCAGGCGGTTCCTATGAAACAGGCGGCACTGAGCAGGCTGCCGGCGAGTCCGGTCGACCAGAGCCGGTCGACCAGGGTGAGTGGCGAGATCAGGACGTGTTGCAGCGGCAGCCATATGGATCCGAGTTGCTTCAGTCCGGGGGCG
>JACMKH010000446.1 GCA_014380205.1 Sphingomonadaceae bacterium | reverse complement strand
TCGGGCGGCACGGCGGTAGAGGGGCGTGAGGCGACCGTCGGTGCGCAGGCCGCGAGCGCCCCGAGCAGCAGCGGTGCAAGCCAGTGGATACGCACGATCGGTCTCCCCTGTGGCCGCGCGATGGGCCGGCCCTTTCGCCACCAACTAGCGGCGAGCCGAGCCGTTCCGCAATGGCGACGAACGGTCCGAGATTGTCAGGCGACATCAGAGCGGGCGCGCGCGAATAGCGCTTCAACATCAGCCGTTCCGATTGTAGAATGAAGCGAAGGGGAGGGCTGGGGCATGACTCGCATTCGCCTGTGCAATCTTGTCGCCGCCGCCGCGCTCCTGGCGCTCGCGCACCCCGCGGTGGCGCAGCAGCCGCCGCTCGCCAATCCCGCCGAGGCGTTCGGCGCGCGCGAGAGCATCACCAACATCAGCCTGTCGCCCGACGGCCGCACGGTGGTCTATCTCGCGCCGGGCGCGGGACGATCGAACGGGGTCTTCGCGGTCGATCTCGCGACCGGGACGACGCGTCCGGTCACCCGCACCTCGGGCGATCCGCTGCGCTTCATCTGGTGCGACTTTTCCGGCAACGATCGGCTCGTGTGCCAGCTCTATGGCGTGCTTCCGGCAGGTTCGGTGCTTGCGGGCTCGCTCCAGCTCGTGTCGATCGACACCGATGGCGAGAACCCCGTCACGCTCGGCCAGCGGCGATCGGCCTATGCGGCCTATCAGCGGCAATTCGACGGCGAGGTCATCGACTGGCTCCCCGAGGCCGACGGATCGGTGCTGATGAGCCGCGTCTATGTTCCCGAGGTCGGGCGGGTGAACACGCGCCTCCAGGACACTTCCGAAGGACTTGGAGTCGACCGCATCGACACGCGCACCGCACGGACGCGCCCGATCGAGGCGCCGCGCGCCGAGATCGGCGAATATATGACCGATCAGCGTGGCAATGTCCGCATCTCGGGCTCGGTGCGCGTCCGCGGCGCTACGGGCATGTTGGGCGACACGATCAGCTACCGTTATCGCGTTGCCGGCGAGAGCGAATGGCGCGATCTCGACGCCTATAATTCCGTGACCAGCGGCGGCTTCCAGCCGCTTGCGATCGACGCCGAGCTCAACGCGGTCTACGGCCTCCAGCGTCACCAGGGGCGCGACGCGCTCCACCGGATCAGCCTCGACGGCAGCATGCGGCGCGAGCTCGTCTTCGCGCACGACAGCGTCGATGTCGGCGGCGTGCTCAGGCTCGGCCGCGCGGGCCGCGTGATCGGCGTGACCTTCGCCGAGGATACCGGCCGGTCGGAATATTTCGACGAGGAATATGCCGCGCTCGCGCGCGCTCTATCGCAGGCGCTGCCGGGCTTGCCGCTGATCCGCTTCGAGAGCGCGAGCGACGACGAGAGCGTGCTGCTGATCTGGGCGGGCGGGGACACCGATCCTGGGCGTTACTACACCTATACCAAGGCGACGCGCGCGCTCAACGAGATCGCGCTCGCTCGGCCGCAGCTCGAACACGCTGCGCTCGCGAACGTCCGTCCGGTGCGCTATCAGGCCGCCGACGGGACGAGCATCCCCGCCTATCTCACCATGCCGCCGGGTCGGACGGATGCGCGGGGGCTGCCCGCGATCGTGATGCCGCACGGCGGACCGAGCGTTCGCGACGTCTGGGGCTTCGAGTGGCTCCCGCAATATTTCGCGCATCGCGGCTACGCCGTGCTCCAGCCCAACTATCGCGGCTCGGCGGGCTATGGGCAGGCCTGGTTCGTGGTCAACGGCTTCCAGGGCTGGCGGACCGCGATCGGCGACATCAACGCGGGCGGCCGCTGGCTGGTCGCCGAAGGCATCGCCAATCCCGATCAGCTTGCCATTCTCGGCTGGTCCTATGGCGGCTATGCCGCGCTTCAGTCGGGCGTGCTCGATCCAGGGCTGTTCAAGGCGATCGTCGCGGTCGCGCCGGTCACCGACCTCGGCGAGCTGCGCGACAGGGCGCGGCTCTACACCAGCGGCGCGAACGAGCGCGAGATGATCGGCGAAGGCCCGCATATCCGCGCCGGCTCGCCCGCGCAGAACGCCGGCAGCATCGTCGCGCCCGTGCTGATGTTCCACGGCGCGCGCGACATCAACGTCGACATCGGCCAGTCGCGGCTGATGCGCGAACGGCTCCGCGCGGCGGGCAAGGAGGTCGAGCTGATCGAGTTCGAGACGCTCGAGCACAGCCTCGACGATTCGGCGGTGCGCGCGCAGGTGCTCGCGCGGAGCGACGTCTTTCTCAGCGAGGCGCTCGACCTTCCCGCGCCGCCCGCGGCCATCATAGCGTCGGCGAGCGGACGAGGCGGCGAGCCCGGCGCCGCGCCCACGCCAACGGAACCCCAGGGCCCGGCGTTTCCCGGCGCGGTCGTCCCCGAGGGTGCGGTAGGCACCGAGCAGAGCGAGACCGACGAGGACGAATGAGGAGCTTCGATTTTCTCGTGAGCCTGGCGCGATTGGCGTTGGCCGTCCTGCTTGTCGTCCCATCGCCGGCGGCGGCGCAGCAGCGGACGCTCGAGAATCCCGCCGCCGCGTTCGGCGCGCGCGAGAGCGTGCGCGGGGTGGATATCTCGCCCGACGGGCGCTCGCTGGTCTATCTCGCGCCTGGCGAAGGGCGCTCGGTGTCGCTCTATGCCGTCGATCTCGCGAGCGGCGCCGCCCGGCTGGTCTCTTACTCGTCAGGCGATCCTCTCGCCTATGAGTTCTGCCGCTTCGCCTCGAACCTCCGGCTGGTGTGCGGCCTCTACGGGGTGCGTCGCATGGACGGCATTCCGGTGTCGACGACGCAGACGATCGCGATCGACGCCGACGGCGGCAATCCCGTCGCCATCATCAGGGCGGGCGCCTGGGCCGATGTCATCGACTGGAGCCCGGGCCTTGATGGGCACGTTCTGGTGACCCGGGGGACGCGGAGCGGTGTCGCTGTCGATCGGGTCGATCTGGCGACAGGCCGCGGCGCGACCGTCGAGCACCCGCGCGGCATCTTCGGCCTCTACATGACCGACGGGGCGGGAATGGTGCGCGTCGCGGGCGGCGTCCGCGCGCGAGGCGCGACGGGCATGATGGGCGACACGCTCAACTTCTTCTACCGGCGCGCGGGCGAGGAACAGTGGCAACCGCTCGGCGGGCACAACTTCCTGACCAACACCGGCTTCTATCCGCTGTCTGTCGACCGCGAGCGCGACGCCGTTTACGGCCTCGACCGGCTCGACGGTCGCGACGCGCTTTATCGCGTCAGCCTCGACGGAAGCCTCGCGCGCGAACTCGTGTTCGCGCACGACAGCGTCGATGTCGACGGCGTGGTGCGGATCGGCCAGCGCGGCCGGGTCATCGGCGCGACGTTCGCCGAGGACAGGCGGCTCACCCGCTATTTCGACGAGGATTTCGAGCGGCTGTCCGAATCGCTGTCGCGCGCGCTGCCCCAGCTGCCGCTGATCCACTTCGCCGACGCGAGCGACGATGAGAATGTGCTGCTGATCTGGGCGGGCAGCGATTCGGATCCGGGGCGCTTCTACACCTATGACCGGCGCACGCGCGCGCTCAACGAGATCATGATCGCGCGGCCGCAGCTCGAAGGGGCGCCGCTCGCGAACGTCCGCCCGATCACCTACTCGACCGCCGACGGTACGGCGATTCCGGGCTATCTGACGATGCCGCCGGGGCGCGCAGACGCGCGCGGCCTGCCCGCGATCGTGATGCCACACGGTGGACCCTCGGCGCGCGACGAATGGGGATTCGACTGGCTCGCGCAATATTTCGCGCATCGCGGCTATGCGGTGCTCCAGCCAAATTTCCGCGGCTCGGCGGGATACGGACAAGACTGGTTCGTGACCAACGGCTTCCAGAGTTGGCAAATCGCGGTGGGGGACATCAACGCGGGTGGTCACTGGCTCGTCGCGCAGGGCATCGCCGATCCCGCGAAGCTGGCGATCTTCGGCTGGTCCTATGGCGGCTATGCCGCGCTTCAGTCGGGCGTGCTCGAGCCGGGGCTGTTCAAGGCGATCGTCGCGATCGCGCCGGTCACCGATCTCGGCACCTTACGGCGGGAGGCGCGGCTGTACACCTCGGGCCGCAACGTGCGCGAATACATCGGCGAAGGGCCGCACATCCGCGCGGGCTCGCCCGCGCAGAACGCCGAGCGCATCACGGCGCCCGTGCTGCTGTTCCACGGCGATCGCGATCTCAACGTCGACATCGACCAATCGAGATTAATGCGCGACCGCCTTCGGCGAGCCGATCGCGCGTTCGAGTTGATTGAGTTCGAGGGCCTCGACCATCAACTCGACGATTCGGCCGCGCGGGCGCGCCTGCTCGCGCGCAGCGACGCGTTCCTGAGCGACGCGCTGGGGCTTCCTAGGCCTCCCTCCGCCATCCTCGCCTCGGCGACCGCGCCGCGCGACGCGGCGCCGGAGCCCCAGGGCCCTGTCCTTCCGAGCGCGCTCGTCCCCGAGGACGCGGTCGGGGCCGAGCCGGTCGACCAGGACGAGAACGAATGACTCGGGCTGGGCCGGATCGGCGGCGAACAGGGTATCGAGGAGAACGGCATGACCGATTTCGGTTTCGCGCTTCATTTCATCAAGCTGCGCGTCCGCGACCTTGTGCGGATGACGGCCTTCTATCGTGAGGGGTTCGGTCTCGGGATTCTGGATCAGCTGACCGTGGCGGAGTTCGACGAGAAAGTGCTCGCGCTGCCGGGCGAGAAGGCGGCGATCATCCTGATTCAATATCTCGACGGGCGCGAGCCTACCGAGGGCGGGCCGCACGCCACGGTCGGATTCGACACGCGCGACATCGAGGCCGCGCACGCGCATCTGCTGGCGTGCGGGGGCGAGGCGGTCGGCGGGATCGAGGATGTCGGCTTCGCGCGCGCCTGCTTCATGCGCGATCCCGAAGGCAATCAGCTCGAGCTGCTCGAGATGAAGGCGTCGTAAGGCGACGCCGCCCGAACGAAAAGGGCGGCCCGGCGAGGCCGCCCCTTCCTTGTTTCGGCGATTGGCTGACGCCTAGCGCGAATAGAACTCGACGACGAGATTGGGCTCCATCCGCACCGGATAGGGCACCTCGTCGAGCGTCGGCACGCGCGTGAAGGTGACCTTGGCGGTCCCGTCGGGGGCGACATATTCGGGGATGTCGCGCTCGGCGAGGCTCTGGGCCTCGAGCACCAACGCCATCTCCTGCGCCTTGCTTCCGAGCGTGACCTCGTCGCCCGGCGCGATCCGGCGCGAGGGAATGTCGCACTTGACGCCATTGACCCGGACATGGCCGTGGTTGACGAGCTGGCGCGCGGCGAACACCGTCGGCGCGAACTTGGCGCGATAGACCACCGCGTCGAGCCGGCGCTCGAGCAGCCCGATCAGATTCTGCGAGGTGTCGCCCTTCATCCGCGCGGCTTCGACATAGGCCTTTTTGAACTGCTTCTCGGTGACGTCGCCGTAATAGCCCTTGAGCTTCTGCTTGGCGCGCAGCTGGAGGCCGAAGTCCGAGATCTTGCCCTTGCGGCGCTGGCCGTGCTGGCCGGGGCCGTATTCGCGCTTATTGACCGGGGATTTGGGCCGCCCCCAGATGTTCTCGCCGAGGCGGCGGTCGAGCTTGTATTTGGCGCTGGTGCGCTTCGACATGAGTCGTCTCCAATTCGCGTATCTTCAAAGCCCGGAGCCGCACCGCCCGGCCATAATGCCAGACGCGGCCGCCGCTTCACCGGGGTGCGGGGCCAATTGCGAAGGCGCGCATGTGGGCGCGCGGGCCATTCGAGTCAAGCGCGGACTATGAGCCGTTGGTATAGTGGCTAGCGTCCTGCTGCCGTTGGACCTCGAGCCGGTTTTCCTGCTGGAGCAGATCCCAGTCCGCTTGCGTGCGGCAGATGTTGCGGACTCCAAGCCGCGATCCCGACGGCGGCGGCATCCGCCGGCAGACCACGCGCGTGCCGTCGGTCACCCGCTCGGCGCGGTCGCCAAGGGCGGGTAGTTCGGCGAACGCTGGGACCGGCGTCGCGATCATTGTCACGGCGAGCGCGAGCGGCGTCAGTGGGCGCCTCATGGTCCACTCTCCTTTTCAGTGCGCGACCGTTGGGCCGAGTTCACAGGGCAGGCGCGGCCGATCAGTTGCCGCGCGAATAATGGCTGGCGTCCTGCTGGCGCTCTACCTCTTCGCGGTTTTGCTGCTGAAGCAGATCCCATTCGGCCTGCGTGCGGCAGATGTTGCGCGGGCCGATCCGCGTGCCGGCTGGCGGCGGCATCCGCCGGCAGACGATTTCGCGCGCATCGGACGTGTTCTGCGCCTGTTGATTGCCGGCGGGCGTATCGGCGAACGCGCCGGACGGGGCCGCGACGATCGTGGCCGCAATCCCGAGTATTAAAGTCCTGGTCATCATCATACCTCCCTTCGGAAGTTCCTGAATCAGCAGCCCGACGACGGCGGAGGACAACCGGCGAAGTGGCTCATGTCCTGCTGACGCTGCACCACGTCGCGGTGCTCCTGCTCGAGCCGCCGCCATTCGGCGCGCGTCATGCAGACGTTGCGCTGTCCCAGCCGGCTGCCTGGCGGCGGGGGAATTCGCCGGCATTGCACCTCGTTGGGCCCTGTGAACGATTCGCCCGCGAGCCCGTCCTGTGCGGGCGCGGGGATGGCGAAACCTATCGCCGGAACCGCGAGCACCCATATCCAGCTTCGCATCGACCTTCCTCCTTGTCCTTCTCGCCTCGCCTCGCGCCGTCCTATTCGCCCGCCGACCAGTGGCTGGCGTCCTGTTGGCGCTCGACCGCTTCGCGATTCGCCGACTGGATCGCATCCCATTCGGCCTGAGTCTTGCAAACATTGCGGCGTCCGAGCCGCGTCCCGGTCGGCGCGTCGTTCCGGCGGCAAACGACCTCGGTGCCGTCATTCGCTGCCTGCGACGCGTCGTTCTGCGCCGCGGCGGGGCCCGCCGCGACGAGCGCCGCGCCAAGCGCGGAAAAACCGATGATGGCCACGATGTTACGCATAAGTCCGTTCCTTGCTGATGTTCCTTCGGGCTCAGCCCGTTCCAAGCGTGATCCATAGCAGAATCGCGCGCGCAAAGCTAGCCTTTGCGCGCACAGCGATGAACCGGGGCTGATCAGCGGCGGGCGCGCGGGTGCGCAAGCGCCTCGACCACGCCGCGCAAGGTGCGAATCTCGTTTGACGTCCAGCTCGGCTTGGTGAGGACCGAGCGCAGCGTCCGCTTGGTCGCGCGGACGCGCGCGGGCGGGAAGAAATAGCGCGCCTGTTCGAGCGCGGCCTCGAGGTGCGCGACGAGGCCGTCGAGCTCGGCCTGCGGCGCGGGCGGATCGGCTTCGCGCGCGGGCGGCTGCGCGAGCCGCTCGCACTTCGACCATTCATAGGCGACGAGGATCACCGCCTGGGCGAGGTTAAGCGAGCCGAATTCGGGATTGATCGGGACTGTCAGGATCGCGCGCGCGATAGCGACCTCGTCGGTCTCGAGCCCCGCGCGCTCCGGGCCGAATAGCACCGCCGAGCGCTCGGGCGCGGCGCGAATCGCGGCCGCCGCCTGCTCGGGGTCGAGCACGGGCTTGGTCACGCCCCTGCGGCGCACGGTGGTTGCATAGACGTGCGCGCAATCGGCTATCGCCGCGCCGACGCTGTCGAAGATCCGCGCGCCCTCGATCACGCAATCAGCGCCCGCCGCAGCGGGAAAGGCGTCGGGATTAGGCCAGCCGTCGCGCGGAGTGACAAGCCTGAGGTCGGTCAGCCCGAAATTGAGCATCGCGCGCGCCGCCTTGCCGATGTTCTCGGCGAGCTGGGGACGGACGAGCACGATGGTGGGGGGAGGGGCGCTCACTCGCGCGCCGCTTCCCCCACCGTCCCCGCGAACTCCTCGAAGTCGCGCGCCTCGGTGAAATCCTTGTAGACGCTCGCGAAGCGGATGTAGGCGACCGAGTCGAGCCCCTTGAGGCCGTCCATCACCATCTCGCCGATCGCCTTGGAGGGAACCTCGGTCTCGCCGCTGGTCTCGAGCCGGCGCTGGATGCCCGAGACGAGCTGGTCGATTCGCTCGCTCTCGACGCCGCGCTTGCGGCACGCGAGCGAGACCGAAAGGCGGAGCTTCTCGCGGTTGAAGGGCTCGCGCCGCTCGCCGCTCTTGGCGACGGTGAGCTCGCGAAGCTGGACGCGCTCAAAGGTGGTGAAGCGCGCGCCGCAGCCGTCGCATTGCCGCCGCCGCCGGATCGTCGCCCCGTCCTCGGTCGGGCGGCTGTCCTTCACCTGGCTGTCGTCGTGCGCGCAGAAGGGGCAGCGCATTATCGCGCCTGCCGGCCGCACAATCCGCGCAAGCGGATCATCAAAAACTCGTATAGATCGGGAAGCGGCCGCAGAGCGCGCGGACGCGTTGCTTGACCTGGGCTTCGACCGCGGGATCGCCTGCCTCGCCCTTGTCATGCAGCCCGTCGAGCACATCGGCGACCATGTCGCCGATCTCGCGGAACTCGGCGGGCCCAAAGCCGCGCGTCGTCCCCGCCGGCGAGCCGACGCGGATGCCGCTGGTCTTGGTCGGCGGCAGCGGATCGAACGGAACGCCGTTCTTGTTGCACGTGATTGAGGCGCGCTCGAGCGCCTCATCGGCGTCCTTGCCGGTGACGCCGAGCGGGCGCAGGTCGACGAGCGCGAGATGGGTGTCGGTGCCTCCCGCGACGAGATCGGCGCCGCGCTCCTTCAAGCGGCTCGCGAGTACTTTCGCGTTCTCGACGACTGCGCGCGCGTATCCTTTGAACTCGGGCCGCAGCGCCTCGCCGAACGCGACCGCCTTGGCCGCGATGATGTGCATCAGCGGGCCGCCCTGGAGGCCGGGGAACACCGCCGAGTTGATTTTCTTCGCGATGTCCTCGTCGTCGGTGAGCACCATGCCGCCGCGTGGGCCGCGCAAGGTCTTGTGCGTCGTCGTGGTGACGACATGCGCATGGCCGAAGGGCGTGGGATGCACGCCCGCCGCGACAAGACCCGCGAAATGCGCCATGTCGACCAGGAACAGCGCGCCGACCGCGTCGGCGATCGCGCGAAAGCGCGCGAAATCGATGAATCGCGGATAGGCCGAGCCGCCGGTGATGATCAGCCGGGGGCGATGCTCCTTGGCGAGCCGCTCGACCTGGTCGAAGTCGATCAGATGGTCGTCGGGCCGCACGCCATATTGCACCGCGTTGAACCATTTGCCCGACATCGCGGGCTTGGCGCCGTGGGTGAGGTGCCCGCCCGCGTCGAGGCTGAGCCCCATGATTGTGTCGCCGGGGCGCGTCAGCGCGAGCATCACCGCGCCGTTGGCCTGCGCCCCCGAATGAGGCTGGACGTTGGCGAAGCCGCAGCCGAACAATTGCTTGGCGCGCTCGATCGCGAAGCTTTCGACCGCGTCCGAAGGCGCGCAGCCCTGATAATAGCGCCTGCCCGGATACCCTTCGGCATATTTGTTGGTGAGCACCGAGCCCTGCGCCTCGAGCACCGCGCGGCTGACGATGTTCTCCGATGCGATCAGCTCGATCTGATTTTGTTCGCGCGCGAGCTCGGCGCCGATCGCGGCGGCGATGTCGGGATCGGTCTCGGCGAGCACCGCCGTGAAGAAGCCGTCGGGCTGGACGTCGCCAAGCCCGGCGATCTCGGCGGTGTCGGCGGCCTCGGCGATCATAGCGGCTCCTTCTCGAAATGCGGGTGCGAGAGTTTCTCGACGCGGCGGATATGGCGCTCGCCCAAAAACTCGGTGGTTAGGAAGGCGGCGAGGCAATCCTTGGCGGTCTCGATGCCGATCAGCCGCGCGCCCATCGCGATGACGTTGGCGTCATTGTGCGCGCGCGCGAGCCGCGCGCCGAGATTGTCGGATACCAGCGCGCAGCGGCACGCGGGATGGCGGTTGACCGCGATCGAGATGCCGATCCCCGATCCACACAGCGCGACGCCGCGTTCTGCCTCGCCCGCGGTGATCGCCTCGGCGATGTGATAGCCGTAGTCGGGATAGTCGACTGAATCGTCGGACGCCGTGCCGAGGTCGATCACCTCGTGCCCCGCATCCTCGAGCCAGCCGACGAGCTCGGCCTTGAGCCGCCAGGCGGCATGATCGGCGGCGATGGCGACGCGATAGGGCAGGGCGGCCTCCCGGGGCGAGTCGGAGATGCACAGCCCTTTAGGCGCGAGCGCCGCCGACCGCCACCGTCGCGCAAGACAAACTGTTGGCCCAGCGCGAGGCAATTGATCGAAGCGGGCCGACATTTGATCGAGGACCGGTTGTCGCGCGGGCGCGGGCGCGCACCTTGGCTCGAAAAGGGGAGGGGCATGATCGGGAAATACGCGCGCGCTTCGATTTTCGCGGCCGTGCTCGCCATGGCGGCGCCGACAAGGGCGCAGGAGAGCCAGGCGCCCGACCTCGCCCCCTATCATGCCGCGCAGTTCATCGATGGCGTGCGGTTGATGGCCCCGCCGCCCGATTATCTGGGCTTCGCGACGAGCAACATACTCATCGTCGAACAGCAGGACGGGATCGTGGTGGTCGACAGCGGCTTCGCGCGCGCCGATGGGGATCGCGTTGTCGCCTACGTCCGCTCGTTCACCGACAAGCCGGTCAAGGCGCTGATCATCACCCACTGGCACAACGATCACCCGCAGGGGGCTTCGCAGATCCGCGAAGCCTGGCCAGACGTCCGGATCATCGCGACCGAGCAGACGCGGTTCGGGATCGACGGCCCGGCCCGATCGCTGGGTCTTGCCTACCAGCCCAGCCCCGAGTGGGAGGCCGCCGTGACCGCGCAGATCAACGAAGGGGTCGCGGCCGACGAAGCGCAGGCGGCCAACGCCGAGCACGATGCGCTGCAACGGCAACGTTTCGCGCGGCGCGCGCGGCAATTTCGCGAGCGCATCCCCGACATCGCGGGAACGCACCTCGTCGCGCCGACCGAGATATTGCGCGACGAGATCCTGATCGACGATCCCGAGCGGCCGGTGCGCGTGCTGTTCCTCGGCCGCGCGAATACCGACGGCGACGCGATCGTCTGGCTGCCCAACCAGCGCCTCGTCGCGACCGGCGACGTCGTCGTGTCGCCGATCCCCTTCGGCTTCTTCAGCTATCCCGCCGACTGGATCGAGGCGCTCGGCCGGATCAAGGCGCTCGAGTTCGAGCTGCTCGTGCCGGGCCACGGCTTGCCGCAGTCCGACAGCGCGTATGTCGATCGGCTGGTCGCGACGATCACCGACATACGGACGCAGGTCGGTGCACTGGCGGCGCAGCGCCTGACGCTCGAGCAGGTCCGCGAACGCGTCGACTTCTCGGCGCAGACCGCGATCTTCGGCCCGACCAACCGCCGTCGCGTCGCCTTCGAGGGTCTGTGGCTGCGTCCGATGATCGAGAACGCCTGGAAGGAGGCGCGGGGCATTCCGATCGTGCAAGGGGAGGGCGAGGCGCCCTAGGCCGCGAGCCGCATCTCCAGCCGGTCCCAGATCTCGACCAGCGCGCCGACCAGCGCGCGCATCATCGCTTGGTCGTGCGCGGGGCCGGGGGTGAAGCGGAGGCGCTCGGTGCCGCGCGGGACGGTGGGGTAGTTGATCGGCTGGACGTAGATCCCGTATTCGGCGAGCAATATGTCGCTGATCCGCTTGGCGCGGACGGGGTCGCCGACCATCAGTGGGACGATGTGTGTCGCCGACTCCATCACGGGGAGGCCCGCCTCGGCGAGCATCGTCTTGAGCGCCGCCGCTCCGGCCTGCTGCGCCGCGCGCTCGTCGCCCGACGCCTTGAGGTGGCGCACCGCCGCAAGCGCGCCCGCGACGAGCACGGGAGAGAGGCTGGTGGTGAAGATGAAGCCCGGCGCGTAGCTGCGGATCACGTCGACGATCATCTTGTCGGCCGCGATATAGCCGCCCATCACGCCGAACGCCTTGCCCAGCGTGCCCTCGATGATCGTGACGCGATCCGCCACCGCGTCGCGCTCAGTGATCCCGCCCCCGCGCGGGCCGTACATGCCGACGGCGTGGACCTCGTCGCAGTAGGTGAGAGCGTTATACTTCTCGGCGAGGTCGCAGATCGCGGCGATCGGCGCGATGTCGCCGTCCATCGAATAGACGCTCTCGAAAGCGATCAGCCTCGGCGCGTCCTCGTCGGCCTCGGCGAGCAGCGCCTCGAGATGATCGAGATCATTGTGCCGCCAGATGCGCTTCTCACAGCCGGAATTGCGGATGCCCGCGATCATCGAGGCGTGGTTCAATTCGTCCGAGAAGACGATGCAGCCGGGCAGGATTTGCGCGAGCGTCGAGAGCGTCGCCTCGTTCGAGATATAGCCCGAGGTGAACAGCAGCGCGCCCTCTTTGCCGTGCAGGTCCGCGAGCTCGGCCTCGAGATCGATATGATAGTGCGTGTTGCCGCCGATGTTGCGCGTGCCGCCCGAGCCCGCGCCGACATCGTGGAGCGCCTCCTCCATCGCCGCGATCACGGCGGGATGCTGGCCCATCGCGAGATAGTCGTTCGAGCACCACACGGTGATCGGCTTGGGCCCGTTGTGCCCCGCGAAGCAGCGCGCGTTGGGATAGCTGCCCTTGTCGCGCAAAATGTCGATGAACACGCGGTAGCGGCCCTCGGCGTGGAGCCGGTCAATCGCCTGACTGAAAACGCGCTGATAGTCCAAGACATCCCCCGAGGGCTTGTTTCCGCCGATTTAGGGATGCGAGCGGACCAAGGCCAGCGCGAACGACTCGCAACAAGCGCCTGCCGGGGCCACGCAAACAAACTCATTTCCTTTTAACCATGAACGCCTAAACTCGCTTGCATGGGGCAGGTGATCGATTTCGAGAACGGGGCTGTCGCGCAGCTCAAGCGCCGCGTCGCCCAGGCCGAGGAGGACAATCAGGACCTCCTCGCCTTCGCGCGCGGCCACTCGGGCGCGGTCAGCTCGATCCACGCGGCGGTGCTCGCCGCGATCGAGGCCGAGGGGCTTGATCATCTCATCCACATCGTCACCCAGCAATGGCCCGACATGCTCGGCGTCGACGCGGTCAGCCTCGCGCTTTACGTCGAGGATACCGCGTTTCGCGCTGATCTCGCGGGGATGCAGTTCGTCGAGCGTCGGCTCGTCGAGCGCTCCGCCGGGCAGATCCGCGGCGTGCTGCTGCGCAAGGTCGGGCGCGGGCATCCGCTGTTCGGCCCGGCCTCGGCTCTGATCCGCGCCGAGGCGCTGGTCCGGCTCGAGAACGACCCGCCGCTTCCCTCGGGGCTACTCGCGCTCGGCCAGCGCGAAAGCCCCGGCTTCGAGACGCGCCACGGCTCGGAGCTGCTGATGTTCCTCGGCGCGACCTTGTCGCGTACAATCGGGCGGTGGCTGCTGCCCTGATCCTCGACGCGCATCTCGCCAGCGGACTCGCCGCCGCCTGGGCCGATCATCTCGCCCGCGACCGCCGCCGCTCGCCGCACACCGTCCGCGCCTATGCCGCCACCGCGCACCGGCTGATCGCTTTCCTCGGCGGCTACGCGGGCGAGCGCGTCACGCCCACGACGCTCACCGCGCTGACCAGCGCCGACCTGCGCGCCTATCTCGCCGACCGCCGCAACACGGGCCTCGCCAACGCTTCGGTGGCGCGCGAGCTTTCGGCGATCCGGGGTTTTCTCGCCTTCGTCGCCGAGCGCGAGGGAGTCGAGGCGAACGTCCCGCGGCTGCGCGGGCCCCGGCTCAAGCCCGGCGTGCC
>JACMKH010000445.1 GCA_014380205.1 Sphingomonadaceae bacterium | reverse complement strand
TGATGTCGTGCGTGCGCTCGCGGCGCACGGCGGGTCGACGCTCGGGCGTGACGTGGCCTCGGCGATGTCGGCCAACGTGGTGGTCTGCCAGTGCGAGGACACCGTCGATCAGCTGATGGCGATGATGACCGACCGCCGGATTCGTCACCTGCTCTCGGGCGGCTCGGGCAACGACAGCTATTTCATCAGCCTCGGCGGCGATGTGGTCCATGAGGATGAGAAGGGCGGCGTCGACAAGGTCGAATCGGCCGTCGATCATAAGCTCGGCGCCAATGTCGAGAATCTCGTGCTCGGCGACGCGGCCTCGGCGGCGGCGCTCGCGGCCTTCGCCGAGGCGAGCGGACCGATGGGCATGGCGATCGCCGCGCCCGCGCGTCTGGACGGCATCGGCAACGGCCTCGCCAACAAGATCACGGGCTCGTCGGGGGCCAATCTGTTGGCGGGCAAGGGCGGCAACGATCGCCTGATCGCCAACGACGGCGCGGACGTGCTCAAGGGCAACACCGGCAACGACCAGCTCAAGGGTGGCGCCGGCGCCGACACGCTGAGCGGAGGCGCGAACAACGACGCGCTGACCGGCGGCGCCGACGCGGACGTCTTCGCCTTCGCGGACGTGAGCGGGCGCGACCGGATCACCGACTTCGTCTCCGCCGACGGCGACCGCATCCGCATCGACTCGCCGGCCGCCACGCGCTTCCGCGATCTCGACATCGCCTCGGACGGCAACGGCGGCTCGATCGTCGAATGGGCCGGCAATCGGATCACGCTCGCGGGCGTCGATTCGGCATCGCTGCGCGCCAAGCATTTCGAGTTCGTCCAGCAGCCCGAGGCCGCGCCGCTCTCGGCGTTCGGCGAGGACAGCGATGCGGCGTCGTTCGCGTGGAGCCCGGCGATGCCGATCGCGGACACCGGGCTGCACATCGCCTGACGCCAGCCGCGCTCAAAGCATCGTCGGCGCGGCGCTCGCGGCGATGATCGCGGTGACCGCCTCGCGCTCGACGGGTGTCAGCTCGGGCCGCCACAGGTCGCCGATCAGCACGACACGGAGGCGATCGCTGTCGTTCCACGCCTCGTGCTCGATCGTGTCGTCGAAGACGAAGCCCTCGCCGACCACCCATGGCCGCGCCTCGCCGCCCACGCGGAAGCCGCAGCCGGGCGGGACTATCAGCGGCAAATGGAGCACGACCCGCGCGTTGGAGACGCCGTGGTGCGGCGGGATGCGCGTGCGCGGCGCGAGCAGCGAGAACATCAGATTGGGCGAGCGGCCAGCGATTTGCGGCTGGTCGAACCCTTCGAACAGCGCGAGCGTGCGCGGGCAATGCCGCGCATTGGCCTCGACGCGCTCGCCGAACGCGATGAGGTGGATCGCGGTCCAGTCGAGCGACCGGTTGAGCGCGGCCATCTGCCCGGGAACGTCGTCGGTGTACTCGACATAGGGGACGAGCTCGCCCTTCTCCGAGGCGATCAGCGCCTCGAATTCGGTGCGGATCGCGTCGGCTTGCGCTTCGAGCTCGGAGAGGAAGGGGAAAGCCGCGCGATCGAAGAACTCGTGCTCGGCGAGCCCCGGAAAATGGAAATGCGTCGGCTGCTGATGCCAGGCTTCGGTCTTGCGCAGCGCATTCGACTGGAAGCGCTCGATCCGCTTGCGCTCCCTGGGATCGGCGCGGTTGAGCGCGCCTCCGGCCGCGCGCGCGTACACAGCCTCGCGGCGCGCGATAAAGGCGGCGTTGCGCGTCCGCGCATGGCCCAGCTGTTCGCGCAGGGCGGGTGAGAGCTTCTCGTCGGGTGGCGCCTGGAACGCCGCCGCACCGTAGAGCTCGTCGGCCGCGTCATCCTCGCCGAGCGCCTCAAGCAAGCTCGCCTTCATAAGCAGCGGCACGAAGGCAAGCGGATCGAGCCTCAACACACCCGAGATCGCGTCGAGCGCGCCGCGCCGGTCGCCACGCGCGCGACGGATCGAGGCGAGCTTGAGCCACGCCTCGCCGTGTTGGGGGGCGTC
>JACMKH010000444.1 GCA_014380205.1 Sphingomonadaceae bacterium | reverse complement strand
TCGGCCGCCGCGGTGGTCGCCGACGCGGCGTAAAGCGCCTGGGCGACGATCGACGCGGAGCGCGAGCGCGTCTGGGCCGTAGCCGGAGTCGCGGTCATCGCCACAACGGGCGCCAGAATCAGGGCCCACAACAAGAAGGAAAAACCGCGCATTGCCATCCCCGTCTATTGGTTTTCGCTCGATTCGTCTTGAGGCAGCGCCGCGATCTCGGCCTCGAGCGCGGAAACGCGCGTCGTGTCGCCCGTCCGCGCCGCGAAACCGCGCAGCCTGGGAAGCAGATCGACGAGAAGCCCGAGGGCGTTCGCATCGGCCGGATTCGCGGCGACATTGGCGCGGGCCAGCGTTTCGGCCTCCGCATAGAGCAGCCCCGCCTCCGCGATTCGGCCTTGGGCGAGCACGCTGTCGCCCAGCGTTCCCGAGCTGTAGGCGATGTCGTCGCGCAGCGACCAGGATGTCGGATCGCCCTCGGCGAGCGCGCGGAACTCGGCGAGGCTCCGCCGCATCATTATCTCGGCTTGAGCGTGATCACCTTCGCCCGCCCAGGTCTGCGCAATGAATACGCCGATCGCCGCAAGGTCGCGACGCAGCGATCCCGAGCTCGGATCGAGCTCCGCGAGGCGCGCGTATTCGTCGGACACCTGCTGGGCCGATGCGCGCGCCTCGGACCAACGCTCCTGCTTGAACTGAAGATCGCCGAGCTCGTACAGCGCCCCCAGACGCCGGCGGCGCGGCCTGCGCTGCTCCGGATTGCGCGCGAGCATCGCGTCGGCGATGGAGACAGCCTCGTTGAGCGCCGCCTCGGCCTCGGCATAGCGGCCGCGCCCACCCTCGATCTCGCCGATCCCGATGAGCATTGCGATGGCGCCGTCGGGATAGTCCAGCGCATCGGCGTCGGCCGCGGCCAGCGCGCGATACAGCGCGAGCCCTTCGCGCCGCAGCGCCAGCGCCTCGTCGGCTTGGCCGGCATTTTCGCGCCAGACGCCTGCCAAGCGCAGCTGCTGCGCGAGATCGGTCTGGGCCTCGAGGCTGGCGGGCGCCTCGGCGAGCAGCCGGCGCGCGATCGCGATGCTCTGCTCCGAGATCGCGATCGCCTGGGCGAGATCGCCCTGCTGGTTGGCCGCGATCGCGACATCGGCCATCGCGCTCGCGCGCTCGCGGTCATCGGCAGCGAGCGCGAGCGCGCGGTCGGCCGCCTGCCGCTGCTTCGCCGCGTCGCCGCTGTTGATATAGGCGTTGCGGAGCGCCTGCCAGTCGGCGATGTTGCTGTCGTCGAGCGCCACGACGCGCTCATATTGCGCGATGACGTTGGCGACGGTCTCCTGCCCGCGGTTGAAGGCCTCGTTGTAGAGCGCGGCGACGCTGCGGTAGCGCGCGGCGCGCTCCATGTCCTCGATGCGGTCGATGGTCTCGGTGAGCCGGGTCAGGATCTCGCGCGCGCCGGCCCAGTCACCCGCGTTGAAGCGCGCGAGCGCCTCGAGCCCCTCGGGCGTCGCGCTGACGTCGGTGACGGTCGCGCGATAGAGCGCGATCTGGCGGGCGTATTGCTGATCGCGATCGGCGAGATCGGCGACATATTGTTCCTGCTGTGCGGCCAGCTCGTCGGCCTGCCGCTCGATCTCGGTAGTCTGGCTCTGGTCGTTCGCGCGCGCCGCCGCGAGCTGACTCGTCAGCTCCCCGATCCGCGCACGCTGGCGAGAGGCGCGCTCGTCGGCGGCGCGTTCCGATGCGGCGGTGGTCGCCGAAGCGGCGTAAAGAGCCTGCGCGACGATCGAGGCCGACCGCGAGCGCGCCTGCGCCTCGGCGGGATCGGGCATCAGCGCCGCGAGCGGGACCGCGAGCGTCGCGAGCAGGACGAGGGCAAGCCGCATCACATCCCCCCATTTTCCGGATGTGCTTCGGCGGTCACTCTATTCCCGACGCTCTCGCCGATCAACGCGCTTTCAGCCGGTTGCCGGCGTCCGGTCGGTCGGGCCCGCGCAGGTCTCGGTTTCGACGAGCTCGCGCTGCTCGAGCGCGCAGATCGCGGTCGCGTCGACCGCGCAGTTGACCCCGCCGCCCTCGGGCCGGCAGATCCATTCGCCCGGCTCGACGCGCGCGCTTTGCAGACGGAATTCGCCGCTCGCGGTGAAATCGCGGCAGCGGCGCTCGGCGAGCGCTTCGCCGCGCTGGAGCG
>JACMKH010000059.1 GCA_014380205.1 Sphingomonadaceae bacterium | reverse complement strand
GGTCACAAGCGACATGAAACCCCCGCGATCAAAGCCCGTCCCCATGCTTCACCGGTCCGCAATCGCGATCGGACCAGTGCCCAGCCGCTGGAAGCTGCGGCCGGACGCAGCGGCAAAACCACTCCATTTCCGATCCAATCTCATACTGCTTTGCAGCATTTGCCCGAAGCGCACAAGGTACCACCAGCTTGATCCAGGCTAAGCCGCTGCCAGGATTGGCACATCTCAATGATAGCCATGCGCGTCGACCTTGCCGCGGAACACCCAATAGGCCCAGCCGGTGTAGGCAAGGATGAGAGGGACGAGCACCGCCGTCCCGACCAGCATGAACTGCTGGCTGTTGGCGGGCGCGGCCGCTTCGTGGATCGAGACGCGACCGGGGATCACATCGGGCCAGATCGAGATCGCGAGCCCGGCCATCGCGAGCAGGAACAGCGCGAGCGTGAGCAGGAAGGGCAGGCTGTCGTCGCGCGTGCCGAGACTCCACCACAGCGTGATCGCGGTCACGCCGACGAGCAGCGGCATCGGCAGGGTGACGAGCAGCCCCGGATAGTCGAACCACCGCTCGAAATATTGCGGCTCGACGAAGGGCGTCGCAAGGCTCACCGCGCCGAGCGCGGTGAGCATCGCGGGGGCAAGCCAGCGCGCGAAGCGGCGCGCGTCGGCGTGGAGCGACCCCTCGGTCTTCCAGATCAGCCAGCTCGCGCCGAGCTGGGCGTAGCCGATCACGAGGCTGACCCCGCAGAGCAGGCTGAACGGCGTCGCCCAGTCCCACCAGCCGCCGGCATAGGCGCGGCCCTCGACCGCGATGCCCTGGAGCAGCGCGCCGAGCGTGATCCCCTGCGCGAAGGTCGCGACGATCGATCCCGCGCAAAAAGCGACGTCCCACAAGGCGCGGTGCGCGGGATCGCGCCAGCGGAACTCGAAGGCGACGCCGCGGAAGGTGAGCCCGAGCAGCATCGCGATTAGCGGCGCGTAGAGCGCGGGGAGCACCACCGCATAGGCGAGCGGGAACGCCGCCATCAGCCCGCCGCCGCCGAGCACGAGCCAGGTCTCGTTACCGTCCCACACCGGCGCGATCGCGTTCATCGCCATGTCGCGCTCGCCGCCGACGGTAAAGCCGGGGAAGAGGATGCCGATGCCGAGATCGAACCCGTCCATCACGACATACATCGCGATGGCGAAGGCGATGATGAACGCCCAGATCACGGTGAGGGTGGGGTCGGGCATCACCACCTCCCCCCTTGAGGGGGAGGGAGGGGCCCGCCGCCGGAGGCGGTGGGAGGGTGAGGGGTTGCAGAGCGATGCTGAAGGCGAGCGAGGGCGGCGCCGCATTTGCCGCTTCGCGGCAAGCTCGTCTGCGGCTCGCCACCCCTCACCCAGCTCCGACCAGGCGGCAGAGCCGCCAAGTCTGCGCAACCAGTTCGGGGTGAACAGCGCCCCGCGCTGTTCAGGCCATGCCGGGGGCTTGGCCGACCCCGAACTCCCGCAAGGGGAGAGGGGCCCCTGAGTGCGCTCCCCTTCACTCTCCGCCCTCCTCTGCCGCTTCCGCCCGTCCGCCCCTCTCCACCGCCGCCGCTGGCGTAATCCCCGCGCTTCTGATCGGCGCGTCGGCGGGCGCGGGCTCGCCGGGGTGCGGGGGCTGCGCCATCAGCTTGAGGATGTAGAGCGTCCCCGCGCCGAACACGAAGAAATAGACGATCACGAACGCCGCGAGCGAGCTCGCCACCGCGGGCGCGGCGATCGGCGCGCGCGCCTCGGCGGTGCGCATCAGCCCGTAGATCACCCAAGGCTGGCGGCCGACCTCGGTGGTCACCCAGCCCGCGATCACCGCGACGAATCCCGCAGGGCCCATGACGAGCGCGAAGCGGTGCAGCCAGTGCCAGTCGTGGAGCCGCCCGCGCAACCGCGCGATCAGGCTCCACACGCCGAGCGCGACCATCAGCAGCCCCAGCCCGACCATGATCCGGAACGACCAGAACACGATCCCGACCGGTGGCCACTCGTCGCGCGGCACCGTCTCGAGCCCTTCCATCGGCGCGGCGGGATCGTGCCTGAGGATCAGCGAGCCGAGCCCCGGGATCGCGACCGCATACCGCACCGTCGCGGCCTCGCTGTCCGGAATGCCGAACAGGATCAGCGGCGCGCCCTCGGGATGGCTTTCGAAATGGCCCTCCATCGCCATGATCTTGGTCGGCTGGTGCTCGAGCGTGTTGAGCCCGTGCTGGTCGCCGACGAACGCCTGGACGGGGGCGACCAGCGCCGCCATCCACATCGCCATCGAGAACATCGTGCGCACCGCGGGCAGGTCGCGGCCTTTGAGCAGGTGCCACGCGCCGACCCCGCCGACGACGAGCGCGGTGGTCAGGTACGCCGCGATCACCGTGTGGACGAGGCGGAAGGGGAAGCTCGGGTTGAAGATCACCTCGAGCCAGCTCCCCGCGACGACGAACTGCCCCGCCTCGTTGAACGCGTATCCGGTCGGCGTCTGCATCCAGCTGTTGACGCTGAGAATCCAGAAGGCCGAGATGAAGGTGCCGATCGCAACCATGCATGTCGCGGCGAAATGGAGCTTGCGCCCGACCTTCGCCATCCCGAACAGCATCACGCCGAGGAACCCCGCCTCGAGGAAGAAGGCGGTGAGCACCTCATAGGCCATCAGCGGCCCGACCACCGGCCCCGCGCGATCGGCGAACACCGACCAGTTGGTGCCGAACTGGTAGGACATCACGATCCCCGAGACGACACCCATCGCGAAGACGATCGCGAAGATCTTGAGCCAGTAGCGGAACAGCTGAAGGTAGCGGTCGCGCCCCGTCCTGAGCCACAGCCCCTCGAGCACCGCGAGATAGGAGGCGAGCCCGATCGTGAACGACGGGAAGATGAAATGGATCGAGATCGTGAACGCGAACTGAATTCGCGCCAGCAGCAACGCAGTTTCCGCTTCGTGCATGGCGCTATGCTAGACCCTCACGCGAACGCCGACCAGCCCGTCTTCTCGATGAGGCGCTCGAGCGCGAGCGCGCCCACGGTCGACGTCCCCGCGTCATTTAGGCCCGGCGACCAGACCGCGATCGCCCCCTTCTTCGGCGCGATCGCGAGGATGCCGCCGCCGACGCCGCTCTTGCCGGGGAGGCCGATGCGGAAGGCGAATTCGCCCGAATTGTCGTAATGGCCGCAGGTCATCATCACCGCGTTGATCCGGCGGCAGCGCTGCGGCGCGACGATGCGCTCGCCGGTCACCGGGTCCTCGCCGTCGAAGGCGAGGAACAGCGCCGCGCGCGCGAGCTGGCGGCACGACAGCGCGAGCGCGCAATGGCGGAAATAGGCCGAGAGCACCGTTTCGACCGCGTTGTCGAGATGGCCGAACGAGGCCAGGAACCAGGCGAGGCTGCGATTGCGCGCGCCGGTCTCGCTCTCGGAGGCGGCGACCTCCTCATCGATGCCGATGCTCTGGTCCTCGGCATGGTCGCGCAGCACGGTGAGCACCCATTGAATCGCGGCGTCGGCGTCATTGGCCTCGATCAGATGGTCGGTGACGATGATCGCGCCCGCGTTGATCAGCGGGTTGCGCGGGACGCCTTTCTCGGCCTCGAGCTGGACGATCGAGTTGAACGCGCTGCCCGTGGGCTCGCGCCCGACGCGCTCCCAGAGCTTCGCCCCGACCTTCTCGAGCGCGAGCGCGAAGGTGAACACCTTCGAGATACTCTGCACCGAGAAACGCTCGTCCGCCTCGCCGACGCCGCGGACCGCGCCGTCGCGCGTCGCGATCGCCATGCCGAACTTGCGCGGGTCGACGCGCGCGAGCGCGGGGATGTAGGTCGCGACCCTGCCCTCGCCGCGATGCGGCGCGATCTCGTCGACGATCTCGGCGAGGATGCGGTCGAGGTCCATCAATAGATTCTCGCGAGCGGGAACAGCTGATCCTCGCTCCAGCCGTCGGGGAGGAGCGTGACGACGCGCGACGGCGGCAGGAACCAGATGACGCGGTGGCAGAAATCGGCTGCCGCTTCCTCGGTGCCGAAATCGGCGCGGCGGACATTGAGCACGAGCGAGCGGCTCGGACGCAACGACGTGTTGGACATCAGCATCACGCGCGGCGCGGCGAGCTTCCATTCGCACTTGAGATAGGCATCGAGCGCGCGCGCGGCGGCGCGCGACAGATAGTCCGGCGAGGGCGCGCCGGTCAGCACTTGCGCGCCCGCCTTGAGCCTCACCGCGCCCGAAAGCGGCGGTCCTTGCTGCTCGGCGAGGTCGATTGGATCGCCGCGCCAGTCGCCGAAGCGCAGCAGACTGTCGAGCGCGCCCATCGGCAGCACATAGGCGGGGTCGTGCGCGTCGGGACTCGGAAACAGTGCCGCGCCCCAGCCCGAATCGGCGCAGTTCCGCGCCAGATTGGCGAGCGAATTGCTGTCGAACGCGCCCTCGGCGGGGATGTCGAGACGCAGATAGGGAAAGCCGTCCGGGCCGACAAACGGCGCCTGGCTGGGCAGCGCGATCGATGCGTTCCACAGCGCGGCGAAGAAGGCCGGATACCAAGCATCGTCGCGGACGGGCATCGCGACGAGCGCCTGCAGCCGCTGGGTGAGCACGAGGTCAAACATCCGCGCGCGATCGACCGTGAAATCGGGCATCGCGATCGCCGCTGGAGGCGCGGTAGCGGGCTTGCCGCTCCCGAACAGTTTCCCGAACAGGCTCATGGTCGCTCCCCCCTGAATCCCTGCGCGACGACATACCATTCGGATGAGCCCTTGCGACTCGCGGGCGGCTTGGCGTGCTTGACGCTGGCGAAATCGCGCTTGAGCGCGGCGACCAGCGCGCTGTCCGCGCCGCCCGCGAGCACCTTGCCGACGAAGGCGCCGCCGGGCGCAAGCGTCTCGCGCGCGAATTCTGCCGCCGCTTCGACCAGCGCCATGGTGCGCAGATGATCGGTCTGCGGATGGCCGACGGTGTT
>JACMKH010000058.1 GCA_014380205.1 Sphingomonadaceae bacterium | reverse complement strand
CGGTGAAGCTGCCCGGCCCGCAATCGACGAGGATGCGGTCGGCGCGCCCCTTGCCCGGCAGCTCGGCGATCATCGGGATCAGCCGCTCGGCGTGGCCGCGCCCGACCATCTCGTGGCGCTCGGCGACGAGCGCCTCGCCGTCGAACAGCGCGACCGAACAGGCTTCGGTAGCGGTGTCGATGACCAGCAGCATCGGCGCTCAGTCGACGCGGTTGAAGGTCTCGAACTCGGGGCGCGGCGACCGGCCGAAGATCGTCGCGGGATCGCCATGGCCGAGCGTCGAGATAAAGTTCGACTTGTGCATGGTGCCGGCGAAGAAGGCGGCGTCGACCTTCGCGTTGTCGAATCCCGACATCGGCCCGGTGTCGAAGCCCAACGCGCGCGCGGCGATGATGAAATAGGCGCCCTGGAGCGAGGAGTTGCGGAAGGCGTTGGCCTCGCGCACCGCATCGTCGCTGAACCAGTTCCTGGCGCTCTGGTCGTGGGGGAAGAGCCAGGGGAGCTCTTCGTGGAAATCGAGGTCATAGCCGATCACGACCGCGGCAGGAGCCTTGCGGATCTTCTTCGCGTTGGTTGGGATCGCGCAATCGGCGAGCCGGTCCTTCGCCTCCTCGCTAAGGCACCAGACGAAGCGCGCGGGCTGCTGGTTGGCCGAGGTCGGCCCCATCTTGAGCAGATCGTAGATCGCGCTGATGTCGGCCTCGGTGACGGGCGTGTCGTCATAGCCGTTGTAGGTCCGCGCGGTGCGGAAGATCGTGTCGAGGCCTTCGGCGGAGAGCGGCGTGCCCAAGATGGGGTCCCCTTTGGGTCGGTCGTGGAGTCTAGATGGCGCGAACCTCGGTCACCTCGGGGACGTAATGCTTGAGCAGCTGCTCGATGCCCTGCTTCAACGTCGCGGTCGAGGAGGGGCAGCCCGAGCAGGCGCCGTGCATTGCGAGGAAGACCTTGCCCTTGTCGAAGCCCCGATAGACGATGTCGCCGCCGTCGCGCGCGACCGCGGGGCGCACGCGCGTCTCGATCAGCTCGCGGATCTGCGCGACGATCTCGGCGTCGGCGGGATCGTCGGCGAAATCCTCGGCCGGGACCGCGATCTCGGCCGCGCTGCCGGGACGGAACAGCGGCGCGCCGCTCGCGAAATGATCAAGCAGCACGCCCAACACCTCGGGCTTGAGATCGCCCCATTCGATCCCGGACGCGGCGGTCACCGAGACGAAATCGCGCCCGTAGAACACGCCGACGACATCGCCAAGGCTGAACAGCGCCTCGGCGAGCGGCGACGCCTCGGCCTCCTCAGGCGACGCGAAATCGCGCGTCCCCGTCGCCATCACCGCGTCGCCGGGAAGGAATTTGAGCGTCGCCGGGTTGGGCGTGGTTTCGGTTTCGATGAGCATTGTGGCGATTTGGTGCGCACGCCGGGGCGATGCAAGTGGCGAGGATAGATGTGGCGATCGGTGAAAACCCTGACCGGCCTTGCTTTCGCCACCTTCCTCCGCCATATGCCCGACAGCGCCGACCGCCGGGCAAATCGTCCGTGATCCGCAGGCAGCGTGAACGCTCTCGAAGGAGCGGCCTGCATTCCGGCGCATCAAGCACGGCTTCCCTTTTCACGCGGGTCGTCAAACGAACCCGCGATCGCGCGCGCTTGTCCGGCATAACCGGCGGCGTGCGCGCCCGCTCATACTGAAAGACCATCATGAAAGACTTTTCCCAGCTCGGCCTCGCCGAACCCATCCAGCGCGCGCTTGCCGCCAAGGATTACGGGCCGCCGACGCCGATCCAGGCGCAGGCGATTCCCGCCTTGCTCGAGGGCCGCGACCTCTGCGGCATCGCCCAGACCGGCACCGGCAAGACCGCCGCCTTCTCGCTTCCCAGCCTCGACTATTTCGCGCGCCATCCCGGCCCGCGCCCGATCAAGGGTTGCCGCATGCTCGTGCTCTCGCCGACGCGCGAGCTCGCCAGCCAGATCGCGGTCAACATGCGCGGCTACGCGAAATTCCTGCGCCTCTCGATCGAGACGGTGTTCGGCGGCGTGCCCGTCGGCAAGCAGATCCGAATGCTCCAGGGCGGCGTCGACGTGCTCGTCGCGACCCCCGGGCGGCTGATCGACCTGATTGAGCAGCGCGCGCTGAGCCTCGACCGCGTCGAAATCTTCGTGCTCGACGAGGCCGACCAGATGCTCGATCTCGGCTTCATCCACGCGCTCAAGCGCATCGCCAAGATGCTGCCGCGCGACCGCCAGAGCCTGTTCTTCTCGGCGACGATGCCGAGGAACATCGAGGAGCTCGCGCGCGGGTTCCTCGACGATCCGGTCAAGGTCGCGGTGACGCCGCAGGCGACCACGGTCGAGCGCGTCGAGCAGCAGGTCACCTTCGTCAACCAGGCCGAGAAGCAGGCGCTGCTCACCTTGACGCTACGCGACGGGGACATCGAACGCGCGCTGATCTTCTCGCGCACCAAGCACGGCGCCGACAAGATCGTGCGCGCCCTCGCGGGTGCGGGCGTCCCGTCCGCCGCGATCCACGGCAACAAGAGCCAACCGCAGCGTGAGGCCGCGATGCGCGCGTTCCGTTCGGGCGAGCTCAAATATCTCGTCGCGACCGACATCGCTGCGCGCGGGATCGATATCCCGGCAGTGAGCCATGTGTTCAATTTCGAGCTGCCCAACGTCGCCGAGCAATATGTCCACCGCATCGGCCGGACGGCGCGCGCGGGGGCGAGCGGAATCGCGGTGAGCTTCGTCAACAATGACGATGAGCGCGGCTATCTGAAATCGATCGAGCGGCTCACCGGGGTCAAGCTGACGCCCCGGCCGCTGCCCGAGAATTTCCTCGCCGAGGCCGCCAAGCTGCCCAGGCCGGCGGCGGCGCGCGCCGAGCCCCATCGCCGCGCGGCGGGCCGCG
>JACMKH010000443.1 GCA_014380205.1 Sphingomonadaceae bacterium | reverse complement strand
GGCTTCCACCGCCTCCTCGCCCCAGGCCTTCCGCCAGCGATCCGCGACCGCCTCCGGCAAGGTCGGCACCTCCGGCAGCGTCCATTTCTCCCGCATCACGGTGCTGAACACGCCGTGGACGAGCTTGCGCGGGCCGCCGTCGACCAGCGGCAGGACGGTGGAGATGGCGGCATGATGCGGCGTCTCGAGCGCGAGCGCCTGGACGAGCGCGATGCGCAACGCGAACCGCGCCTTGGCGTCGTCGGGCAATCGCCGGGAAGTCGTGCCGTCGATCAGCGCATCATAATCGGGCAGGCGGCGCAGGACCTCCGAGGCGATCGCGAGCGCGAAGGCCCGGTCGTCAGCGCGGCGCAGCGCCGAGGCCGCGCCCTCGAGCACCGAGTCGAGCGGCAGCCCCTCGCGCAACACCGCGTCGAGCAGGCGCAGCGCGGCGCGACGCGTTTCGGTCCCGGGAGGATCGGCGCGGCTCACCGGCTCTCGTCAGCGGCCGGATGGGTTTCGAACTGCGTCATCGGCGGCCCTGTGCTATGGATCACTTCCCGCCGCAATCGGAGCCCGCGATGGCCGGTCAACGCCCCGCGCACGTCAAGCCGCCCGCGCATCTTTCGAAGAGCCCGCCCATTCCCGAGCCCGAGGCGACCGAGCCCGGCGTCGAGCATGGCGGACGCAAGGACGGCCTCGATCCGACGCGCTACGGCGACTGGGAGAGCAAGGGCATCGCAGTCGACTTCTGAGGGCCGGGCGTCAGACGCCCTCGCTCTTGAGCGGCCTCGCGAGCAGCCGGCCGACGATCTCCTCGACCCCCGCCTCGCCAACAAGCAGCGCGCAGACCGCATCCACGATCGGCATCTCGACTCCCGCATCGGCGGCCGCCTCCCTCAGCACGGGCGCGGTGAACGCGCCCTCGGCGACGGTGCGCCGGTCGGCGAGCAGCTCGGTCGCGCTCCGCCTTTCGCCAAGCCCCTTGCCGAGCGAGAAATTGCGCGAGCTCGTCGAGCTGCAGGTCAGAACCAAATCGCCGAGCCCCGAAAGGCCCGCGAGCGTTTCAGGCCTCGCACCCCGCGCGAGGCCGAAGCGCGTCATCTCGGCGAAGCCGCGCGCGATCAGCGCGGCGCGTGCATTCTGTCCGAGCCCCGCGCCCTCGACCACGCCGCAGGCGATCGCGAGCACATTCTTGACCGCGCCCCCGATCTCGGCGCCGACGACGTCGTCGGAGAGATAGGGGCGAAAATGGGGCTGGGCCATACGGTCGGCGAGCGCGGCGGCGACGCCCGCGTCGGCGCAGGCGAGCGTGACGGCGGTGGGGAGGCCCGCGGCGACCTCATGCGCGAAGGTTGGCCCCGAAAGCACGGCGATCGGCGCGCGGGGACAGACCTCGGCGGCGACCTCGGACATCAGCATGCGGCTGCCGCTCTCGATCCCCTTCGAGCAGAGCACGAGCGGGGCGTCGCCGCACGGTCCCGCTAAGAGCGTCGCGCGCAAATGCTGGGCTGGGGTGACGACGAGCAGCGCGTCGCATTCGCCGAGCGCCTTGGTATCGCCCGTCGCGCGGATCGCGGGGGATAGCGCGCGACCGGGGAGGAACAGCGGATTGGCGTGGTCGGTGTTGACCGCCTCGACCACCTCGGGCTCACGCGCCCAGAGCAGAACCTCGTTGCCGGCCGCCGCGGCGTTCTGCGCAAGCGCGGTGCCCCACGCGCCCGCGCCGAGTACGCCGAGCGTCACGC
>JACMKH010000442.1 GCA_014380205.1 Sphingomonadaceae bacterium | reverse complement strand
GATGCGGCGACGCAGGCGCGAATCCGGCGGCGAGCAGCAGTTCGTTGCGCTCGCGCGGCGGCACGGCGAGCATCTCGGCGAGCCGCAGCAGCAGCCCCCGGCTCGGATTGGCGCGCCCGGTCTCGACGAAGCTGATGTGGCGCGTCGAGACGTCGACATCGAGCGCCAGCGCCATCTGGCTCATCCGTCTGCGGTCGCGCCACGCGCGCAGCTGCTCGCCCACCGGGATTCGCGTCGCCATTGGCCCCTTCCCCTTCCAAAACCGCCTCTCATTAGAGACCGGCCCTCCGGCCCGCCATTACCTCCAAGGTAATCGACCGCGCGAATCGCTCACGGCAATTTGTCCGGATCATCGACCAAGGAGACCGCCATGAACCCGATCACCTTCCTCCGCCGCGTGCTCGCAACGGACTCGCTCACCTGCGCCGTCATGGGCATCGCCCTCATCGCCGCCGCTGAGACGATCGCAAGCGCGATCGGCCTCCCCCGCCCGCTGGTCTTCGGCGCGGGCGTCGCTCTCATCCCGATCGCGCTGTTCATCGGCTGGCTCGCCACGCGTTCCGCACCGCCGGGAGTGCTCGTCTGGCTCGTCATCGCGGGCAACATTGCGTGGAGCGCCGAGAGCGTCATCACGCTCGCGCAATATGCGGGCGCCGTCACGCCGTTCGGCGAGGTCTTCATCGCGGGCCAGGCCGTCGCGGTGCTCGGGATCACGCTGCTCGAATATCTCGGCCTGCGGCGGATGCGCGCCGCCGCCGCTTGAGGCCTCGCCTCTCCCCTCGGGCCTCGGCTCCGGCCGGGGCCCTCTTTTCGGTCAGGCCGCCTTGACGACCTGCTTTGCCTCCATCAGCGCCTGGAGCTCGCCCGCCTCGTACATCTCCATCATGATGTCCGATCCGCCGACGAACTCGCCCTTGACGTAGAGCTGGGGCACCGTCGGCCAGTCCGAATATTCCTTGATGCCGTGGCGGACCTCCTGGTCCTGGAGCACGTCGACGCTCGCGAACTCCACCCCGACATGATCGAGGATCGCGACCGCGCGGCTCGAGAAGCCGCATTGGGGGAAGAGCGGCGTTCCCTTCATGAACAGGACAACGTCGTTGGCCTTGACCGTTTCCTCGATTCTCTGCTGCGCGTCGGACATGGCGTTACTCCTCAATCGGGCGTCGCGGTGGTGAGCTGGAGCGCGTGGAGCGCGCCGCCCATATTGCCTTGAAGCGCGGCATAGACCGCGCGGTGCTGGGCCGGGCGGGGCATGCCGCGAAAGCTCTCCGAGACGACGCGCGCCGCATAGTGATCGCCGTCGCCCGCGAGATCGGTGATCTCGACACGGGCATCGGGGATGCCCGCGCGGATCAGCGTCTCGATCTCGGTGGCGGCCATCGGCATGCTATCCCAACGCCTCCATCAGCTGGCGACGCGCCTCGATCGTCTTCTCGTCGAGCATCGCGCGGATTTGCGCGTCGTCGGTATCGGCCCCCGCGGCGGTGAGATCGCCGATCAGCTTGCGGATCACGTCCTCGTCGCCGGCCTCCTCGAAATCGGCCTGGATCACGGCTTTCGCATAGGCATCGGTCTCCTCGGGGGTGAGCCCCATCAGCCCCGCCGCCCATTGGCCGATCAGCCTGTTGCGCCGCGCGGTGATCTTGAAGGCCATTTCCTGGTCGTGCGCGAACTTGGTCTCGAAGCCCTTCTCGCGATCCTTGAATGTCGTCATCTCGTCGGCGCTCCCCGCTCCACTTGGTTCGCCTGCCGAGATAGGTTGCGCACGGCGCAGGCGCAACGCATCATGGCGCGGCATGGGCGGAGGGAGCGGGCGATGATCGCGTTGGGGATGGCGATGCTGGCGATGCTCCAGGCCGAGGCCCCCGCCACCGAGCGATCGGCGCAGGCGGCGGTCGACGCCTGGGCGGCGTGCCTCGGCGAGCGCGTGTTCGAGCAGGCCGTGACGACCGCTCTGTCGGACGACGCGATCACGGAGGGAGCGATCGAGCATTGCGCGCCGCAACAGCAGGCGATGCTCGCCGAGCACGAGCGCTGGCTCGCCGCCGCGGCGATCGATCCCGAGCGCGCCGAGCGCGCGCGCGGGGCATTGCGCGCAAGCGTCGAGGAGATCGGCGAGGATCTCGAGGAGACCGTCCGCGATATCCGGCGCGGCGAGCGCTAATCCGCCTACGAAAAATAGGGACTGTCCCTATTTTTCCCTATTCTGAGACCCGCACGACGAGCTTCCCGATCGCTTGGCGCGACGCCATCGTCGCGATCGCCTCGGGCGCGCTTTCGAAGGCGAAGGTGCGCGTGACGCGCGGCGCGATCCTGCCCTCGTCCCACAGCGCGAACAGCGTCGCGATATGCGCGGCGTTGGCCGCGGGATCGCGCATCGCGAACGCGCCCCAGAAGACGCCGCGGATGTCGCAGCTCTTGAGCAACGTCAGGTTGAGCGGGATGCGCGGGATGCCCGCGGGAAAGCCGATCACGAGGTAACGCCCCTCCCAGCCCATCGAACGCAGCGCGGGCTCGGCGTAATCACCGCCGACCGCGTCGTAGCAGAGCTGCGCGCCCGCCGGGCCGAGCGCGGCCTTGAATGCATCGGCGAGCGCCTTCGACGCCTGTTTGTCGAGCGCCCCGCGCGGATAGATCACGGTCTCGTCGGCCCCCGCCTCGCGCGCCGCCGCCGCCTTCTCCTCGGACGATACCGCCGCGACCACGCGCGCGCCGAACGCCTTGCCGAGCTCCACGGCCGCGAGCCCGACGCCGCCCGCCGCGCCGAGCACGAGCATCGTCTCGCCGGCCTTGATCTGTCCCCGATCGAGCAGCGCGTGAATCGTCGTGCCATATGTGAGGAGCAGCGCCGAACCCTCTTCGAAGCTTCGATTTCCGGGCAACCGGAACGCCTTGTCGGCGTCGATCGCGATCTTCTCGGCGAGCCCGCCGTGCCCCGTCGTCGAGATCAGCCGATCGCCCGGCGCCCAGCCCGCGACGCCCTCGCCGATCGCCTCGACCACGCCCGCGATCTCGCATCCCGGCGCGAACGGGCGCGGCGGCTTGAACTGATATTTGTCCTCGATGATCAGCACATCGGGATAATTGATCGAGCACGCCTTGACCGCGACGAGCAGCCGGCCCGGCCCCGCCTCGGGGTCGGGCGCTTCGAGCAGCTGGAGCGTCTCGGGCCCGCCCGGCGTCATCGAAAGCAAGGTCCTCACGCCGCATCCTCCCTCGCGAGCCACGGCCGCTCCGCCGCGATCCGCGCTTCATGGCCCGAAATCGCCCCGTCGCGCGCCAAGGTCAAGCCGACCTCGTCGAGCCCGCGCATCAGGCATTCGCGGCGGAACGGGTCCATCGCGAAGGCGAAGCGGTCCTGGAACGGCGTCGTCACGGTCTGCGTCTCGAGATCGACCGTGATCGACTCGCTCGCCGAGACCTCGAGCAGCCGGTCGACCGCCTCCTGCGCCAGCTCGACCGCGACGATCCCGTTCTTGAACGCGTTGCCCGCGAAAATGTCCGAGAAGCTCGGCGCGATCACGACGCTCACTCCCATGTCGAGCAGCGCCCAAGCGGCATGCTCGCGGCTCGACCCGCAGCCGAAATTTGCCCCCGCGATCAGGATAGGCGCGCCCGCAAATTCGGGATCGTCAAACACATTGCCCGCCTCCGCGCGCACCGTCTCGAACGCCCCCGCGCCGAGCCCCTCGCGGCTGATCGTCTTGAGCCAGTGCGCGGGGATGATCACATCGGTGTCGACGTTCGATCTGCCGAAGGGATAGGCGCGGCCCTCGACATGGGTGACGGGGTTCATCAACGCGCGGACTCGGGAAAGGCCGGCAGCTTTCCGACATCCGCTATCTCATGCTGGATGATCACGGTCGCGCGCAGATTTTCCGCGATCCGCTTGAACCGGTCGAGCGAGGCGAGCGTGTGGGCGCGATCGGTGTTGAAGGTCGGAACGCCGTCCGAAACGTAATTGTCGGTGAAATGCGCGAGGTCGCCGGTCAGCAGCACCGGTCCCATCCCCGCGAGCCGCACGAGCAGGCCGTGATGGCCGGGGGTGTGGCCGGGCAGGTCGAGCACGACGACGCTACCATCTCCGAATACGTCGACATCGCCGTCCGCGGGCTCGACGCGGCCGCCGCCCGACATCCAGTGCGCGAACGGCGCGGTCTGGATGCGCGGGTCGGGCGGGGTCGCGGTGATCGCGGCCCAGTCGCCCGCGCCGATCACCAGCGTCGCGGCGGGGAAATCGGGGAGCTGGCCGCTATGGTCGCCGTGAAAATGGCTGATGCCGACGCGGCCGATCCGCTCGGGCGCAACGCCGACCTCGGCGAGCTGCTCGCGCACCGTGCGCGGCAGCTCGGCGCCCCATTCGGCCGCCTGCGCGGGCCCGATCCCCATGTCCCAGATCATGTAATCCTGGCCGTGGCGAATCAGGTAGCAGCTCACCGCGAGGTCCTGCCGCCGGTCGGGATAGGCAAAAGTGTCCGAGAAGGCGGCGAGCGGCGCATCGCGCATCGTCCCGCAGTCGAGCCGCCAGAGCTCGACCTCGGCGGTCGGCGCCGCGGCGGGCGCTTGCTG
>JACMKH010000441.1 GCA_014380205.1 Sphingomonadaceae bacterium | reverse complement strand
TCCTCGGGCGGCGCGATGACGGGCTGTCCCGCGACCGGGGGCAGCCCGCGCTCGGCGCGATACTCGGCCTCGCGTCGCGCCATGCGCGTGGCGATATTCCCGCCCCAGCCCTCCTCGAGCGTCGCGAGCTTCTCGAGCGCCTGCTCGCGGTCGAACAGATAGAGCATCGCGTCGCTCGCCACGGGCGAGGCCGCGCGACCGCCCGACATGCCGTGCTCGACGACCACCGCGCCCGCGTAGCGCGGCCGGTCGGCAGGCGCGAAGCAGACGAACAGGCCATGATCGCGGTATTTCCATGGAACGCCGAGCCCACCGCGCCCCGCTGAGAGGTTGACCACCTGCGCGGTGCCCGTCTTGCCCGCGAGCCGCACGTTCTCGAGCGGCAGCCGCGCGCGCCCGGCGGTGCCTGCGCCGTTGACCACCTCGTCCATCCCCGCGCGGATTAGCGCCAGCCTGGCCTGATCGACGCCCGGGAGCAGTGGCGGAATCTCGCGCTGCTCGATGAAGCGCGGCGAGACCGCGCGCCCCGAGGCGATCCGCGCCGCCATGATCGCGAGCTGGAGCGGCGAGGTTTGCAGCGCGCCCTGGCCGATCGCGACGTTGAGCGTGTCGGACTCGCGCCACTCCTCGTTGAGGCGGCGCATCTTCCACGCGGGATCGGGGACGGTGCCGTAGCTCTGGTTGGCGAAGGGGATCGGATATTCGGCGCCGAGCCCGAGCGTGCGCGCCGCCCAGGCGACGCGCTCGATCCCGACGCGGCGCGCCATGGTGTAGAAATAGGTGTTGCAGCTGCGCGCGATCGCGCGGTGGAGATTCATCGGCCCGTGGCGACCGAGGCAGCGGAAGAAGCGGTTGCCGAGCTGGTAGCCGCCGCCGCACGAGACGATGTCCTCGGGATCGACCTCGCCCGCGAGCGCGGCGAGCGCGGTCACCGGCTTGAAGGTCGAGCCCGGTGGGTAGAGGCCGAGCAGCGCCTTGTTGCGCAACGGCACGCGCTCGTCCTCGCTGTGCATCGCCCATTCGACCTGGCTGATCCCGTCGGAGAAGCTGTTGGGATCGAAGGCGGGCATCGAGGTCATCGCGAGCACGTCCCCGGTGCGGCAATCGAGGATCACCGCCGCGCCCGATTCATTGCCGAGCCGGCGCGCGACGAAATCCTGGAGCCCCGCGTCGATGGTCAGCCTGACGACCTGGCCGGGAACGTCGGCGCGCGTTTCGAGCTCGCGGACGAGATCGCCATTGGCCTTGACCTCGGCGCGCCGCGCGCCGGGGTCGCCCTGGAGCCGCTCCTCGAGCGTCTTCTCGAGCCCGTCCTTGCCGACGCGGAAGCCAGGGAAGAGGAACAATGGATCGCGCCCCGAGGCCTCATACTCCTCGCGGTTGGGGGTGCCGACATAGCCGGTGAGATGCGCGACGCCCGCGCCCGACGGATAGGCGCGCGCGAAGCCCTGGAGCGGCGCGACGCCGGGGAGCTCGGGCAGGCGCACGGTGACCGCGGCATATTGCTCCCAGCTGATCCCGTCGGCGACCTGGACGGGTTGGTAGCCCTGCGCGGCCTCGAGCTCGGTGCGAATGCGCGCGATCTCGTCGGGGGGCAGCGCGAGCAGGTCGCGGAGCTGGGCGATGACCTCGTCGGGGCGCTGGAGCTGATCGGGGATGATGTCGACGCGGAACGCCGAGCGGTTCATCGCGATCGGGCGGCCGTTGCGGTCGACCAGCCAGCCACGCCGCGGCGGAATCAGGCTGAGCTGGACGCGGTTGCTCTCGGCGAGGAGCTGCCAGCGCTCGTTCTCGGCGACCGAGATCCACGCCATGCGCGCGCCGAGCAGGGTCGCGAAGGCGGTGGTCGCGCCGCCCATCAGCACCGAGCGGCGCGTGAAGCTCATCGCGCGCGTCGATTCGGTGAGCAGCGGGCGGCGTCCCCTCACCAGTCGAGCCGCCAGCGATCGAGTCGCGCGCACAGCCGCAGCACGAGCGGGAAGGTGAGCACCGAGGCGGCGAGCTGCGGCGCGAGCGGCGCGAGCGCCGGATCGCCGCGGTCGGCGAGCGAGGAAGCGAGCATCGAGAAGACGATATAGAAGGCGATCGCGGCTGTCGCCATCAGCCAGTCGAACCAATAGTCGCGCCAGATGAATCGGTTGTCGAAAATGTCGAGCGCGACGAGGATCGCGGTCCACAGGAAGACCGCGCTGCCGAGCGGATTGCCCGAGAGCAGATCGTCGAACAGCCCGAGCGGCAGGCCGATCCACAGCGGCCAGGTTTCGGGCCTGACAAAGCGCCAGCCAAGCAGCATCAGCAGCCCAAGCGGCGGCAGCAACGGCCAGGCGGCGATCAGCGGGAGCAGCGGCGCGAGCGAGCCGATCGCGACCGAGCTAACCGGGATCGCGCGCATCCGGAAGCGGAGCGGCGCGAGGCTCTCGTCCGCGCCGCGCAGCTTGCTCATGGCGCTTCGGCCGGGGCGGGGGAGGGTGCGG
>JACMKH010000440.1 GCA_014380205.1 Sphingomonadaceae bacterium | reverse complement strand
GGCGCGCCTCGCGTCGCTCCCGCCGCTGATCTTCGCGGGCGAGGCCCGGCGCCTCAAGGCCGATCTCGCCGAGGTCGCCGCCGGCCGCGCCTTCCTCCTCCAGGGCGGCGACTGCGCCGAGAGCTTTGGCGAGTTCAACGCCGCCAACATCCGCGACAGCTTCCGCGTCATCCTCCAGATGGCCGTCGTCCTCACCTATGCCTCGAAGCGCCCGGTGGTGAAGCTCGGCCGGATGGCGGGGCAGTTCGCCAAGCCGCGCTCGGCCGCGACCGAGGAGGTCGACGGCGTCGCCCTGCCCTCCTATCGCGGCGACATCGTCAACGACATCGCGTTCGAGCCCGGCGCGCGCGTCCCCGATCCCGAGCGCATGCTCCGCGCCTACGCCCAGGCCGCCGCGACGCTCAACCTGCTCCGCGCCTTCGCGAGCGGCGGCCACGCCAACCTCCACCGCGTCCACAGCTGGACGCTCGACTTCATGGAGCGCAGCGACTGGACCCAAAAATTCCAGGCGCTCGCCGACCGCATCTCCGACGCGCTCGAGTTCATGCACGCCTGCGGGATCGACGCCGACCACGTCCCCCAGCTCGGCGGCACCAACTTCTACGTCAGCCACGAGGCGCTGCTCCTCCCCTATGAGCAGGCGCTCACCCGGCGCGATCCCGAGACCGGCCAATGGTACGGCGCCTCGGCGCATTTCCTGTGGATCGGCGACCGCACGCGCTTCGAGGGCTCGGCGCATGTCGAGTTCTTCCGCGGCCTCGCCAACCCGATCGGGATCAAGTGCGGCCCGAGCCTCGATCCCGACGCGCTGCTCCGCCTGCTCGAGACGCTCGACCCCGATCG
The DNA here is from genome assembly GCA_014380205.1 of Sphingomonadaceae bacterium. GTDB lineage: Bacteria > Pseudomonadota > Alphaproteobacteria > Sphingomonadales > Sphingomonadaceae > Parasphingopyxis. The sequence continues at coordinate 5,486 of JACMKH010000440.1, read as the reverse complement.
CGAGCCCGGCCGAATCACGCTGATCAGCCGCTTCGGCCACGACAAGGTCGAAAGCGGCCTCCCCCCGCTGGTCCGCGCGGTCAAGCGCGCGGGCCACCCCGTGATCTGGTCGTGCGATCCGATGCACGGCAACACGATCAAGGCCGCGACCGGCTACAAGACCCGCCCCTTCGAGCGCATCCTCGCCGAGGTCCGCGGCTTCTTCGCGGTCCACCGCGCCGAAGGGACCCACGGCGGCGGCATCCACTGCGAGATGACCGGCCAGAACGTCACCGAATGCACCGGCGGCGCGATGGACGTCAGCGAGCAGAACCTCGCCGACCGCTACCACACCCACTGCGACCCGCGGCTCAACGCGGGCCAGGCGATCGAGCTGGCGTTTTTGCTTGCGGAAATGCTCAACGAGGAAGCCGGCGTGAGGAAGCGCGAGGCGGCGTAGAAGAACGGGGACACCGTATTCGGTGTCCCCGTCCGCGCAAGCGGGCTCCGCGCGGCCCTGGTCGCCACACGAAGCGGAGACGATCACGCGATCCCCGCTACCCTATGGCTCCCACCATCGAACGATCACCCATCCCTCGGTCTGCCGTGCGCTCCCATTCGCGTCGAGCGCCGGATTGAACCGCGCGCGATCGACCAGCAGGCCGCAAAAATGGCGCACCGCGCGCTCGAGCGCCTCCACCTCGCTGCTCGCGCAGTTGGAAACGCGGCCCTCGGCGGTGATGTCGAACGTCAGCCGCAGCCGTCCTGGACGCGGGCGCAGCGATGGAAGCACATCGCGGTACGTCACCCAGCTTGCGGGGTTGTTCGCCGGCGTCGCGCCGCCGAAATCGTTGTGCGGAGACTGGCTTGAAGCGGCGCCGGACGACAACGTCAGCGCAATCCCACCGGCGACGAGCAACCAACGCGGGCGATGAGCATGCATCACTCGCCGCGCCTAGCATGAAGCCGAACGGAGCGCACGGTCCTAACCACAAGCGCTGCTCGCCCGCCTTGTCCGACCCCGCCGCGCCCTCTACGCTCCCCCGCGAGGGACGGCGATGACCAACAGGCTCTTCTACGGCGACAATCTCGATGTGTTGCGCGAGCATGTCGCGAGCGAGAGCGTCGATCTCGTCTATCTCGATCCGCCGTTCAATTCGAACGCCAACTACAACATCCTGTTCAAGTCGAAGGCCGGCGACGGCGCCGACGCACAGATCGAGGCGTTCGAGGACACCTGGCACTGGAACGACACCGCCGAGGACGCCTTCGATCAGGTCGCGCGCTCGGGCAACACCAAGGCGTTCGACCTGCTCCGCGCGATGCGCGACTTCCTCGGCGACAACGACATGATGGCCTATCTGGCGATGATGGCGATCCGCCTGATCGAGCTCCACCGCGTGCTCAAGCCGACCGGCAGCCTCTACCTCCACTGCGACCCGACCGCGAGCCACTATCTCAAGCTGTTGCTCGATGGGGTGTTTGGTGTGAATCACTTTATCAACGAGATAAGCTGGCGGCGCACCACTTCGAAAGCTGATCACAAGCAAGGAGCAAAGCACTTCCCGCGCGTGAGAGACGTGCTACTCAGATACTCCAAGGGCAGTGACATCTTGTTCAACCAACCCTTCGGAGAATATGGAGAGGAATATCTGGCGACCAAGTATCGACATTCAGAGCCCGATGGACGAAAATTTCGGTTGGGCGACCTGACAGCGGCAAGGCCCGGGGGCGACACGGCGTACGAATGGCGGGTCAAGCGATCGGAAGGCGGCGCTTGGGAAGCCGATCTAGTCTCGGAATTCGAAGATCCGCGCGACGGATGGGAATACAAGGGCGTTAGGCCGTATTCGGGGCGCATATGGGTCTACAATGCCGAGCGAATGAGAGACGTGGCACGTCAATGACGGCTCCGCCACACTTCAACGGGCTTTCCGGAGTATAAGCGCTACCTGGACGAGATGGTTGGCGTTCCGATGGCCGATGACTGGGACGACATCCGGCCCATCAACTCCCAAGCTCAGGAACGGCTCGGCTACCCGACGCAAAAACCCCTCGCCCTCCTCGAACGCATCATCTCCGCCTCCTCCAACGAAGGCGACATGATCCTCGATCCATTCTGCGGCTGCGGCACCGCCGTCCACGCCGCGCAAAAGCTCGGCCGCCAGTGGATCGGCATCGACATCACCCATCTCGCGATCAGCCTGATCGAGAAGCGGATGAAGGACGCCTTTCCTGGCATCGCGTTCACCGTCGAGGGCACGCCCAAGGACCTCGCCTCCGCGCAGGACCTCGCCGCGCGCGACAAATATCAGTTCCAGTGGTGGGCGGTGTCGATGGTCGACGCGCTGCCCTATGGCGGCAAGAAGAAGGGCGCGGACGGCGGGATCGACGGAATCATCTACTTCAAGCCCGACGGCAAGCGCACCGAAAAGGCGCTCGTCTCGGTCAAGGGCGGCGCCAACGTCTCGGTCACCATGATCCGCGACCTCCACAGCGCGATGGAGCGCGAAAAAGCCCCGATCGGCGTCTTCATCTGCTCGGCGCTGCCGACCAGCGCGATGCTCAAGGAAGCGGCGGCGGTCGGCCGCTTCGAATCCGAAGCGACGGGGCGCACCTACCCCCGCCTCCAGATCATCACGCTGGCCGAGCTGTTCCAGGGGAGGAAGCCCGACATTCCCTATGTCGATCAGGCGAGCGTCAAGCGGGCGAAGCGCGAGGATATGGGGCGGCAGGATCGGCTGATTTGACCTCGGACCAATGAGGCTTCGTGGCGGATCGCGAGACTACTGCTCACCTCGTTTGGCCAATTCCTCAAGAATGACCGGCACCGCATCGTCCAAAGCATTTCCAAACCGGTCAAACTGCTCGCGCAACTCCTCGTCTGACATCTCTGGCAGCGTATTGATCCACATCGGGTGAACATACCGCTCGGTCTTGGCCCACTTGATCCGAGGCACAAATAGGACCAGCGCGTCGGAGGCTTCGAAGCCTTCCATGCTAAGGATGGTTCTCTTGACTACAGCCGCAAACAGTTTCTTGTGGAAGTCAACAAAGGGGATGCGCGACCAGCCAATGATGAACACCGGCGTTAGCTTGCCTTCATAGACGCAAACGAAAGTTGGCTTAACTGGAATTACAATGCCGCGCCCAATGGGATAGGGGACATTAAAGTTATGAAACACCTCTATGCCCTTAAATTCTTCCTTGTCTAGCCACGGCAGAAGAACGGAAACAATCTCAAATCCGAGTTTGCGAACGAGCGGATTTATGATCCGGGCGATCCCGCGACCAACATTCTCTGCAGGCATATTCAAGGTTACATAGTCTGCAACCAGCCGGTAGACTTGAGCCAAAGCATGTTTTGGCTTACCTACCACGAAACGGGTGATCCGTCTTGCCGTGGTATCCCGTCGGCGATCATTTAGCCGAACCCAGTTTGCCAACGATGGCGGCCTTCGAATCTCCGCTATCCTCTGCTCAGCCGTCTTCATCCGCGTCTCCTCTTCGTGCTGCCGCCGCGAGCATAATCTCGGGGGTTATCTCCATACCGGGATTCGCAAATCCATCATAGCTCCACACCCGGTCCCACGCACCGTTCTCGACATGTGACAGCGCTCTTAGCTGCGATGCAGACATGGGAATCAACGGCCGGAGGACGCTAGCAATTTCTGATTCATCCTCCGGACAAAGTGCGACTTGTGCCCGCTCGAGTTGCCCGCTCCTCGTCGAAAAAAAACTGGCTCTCCCTTCTATTGGACGATCGCCAAACCCCTTAAAATCGTGATACACTTCCCTGAAAACTGGCCCGTGGTCCCACGCCTCAATTTTAGCATTTGTAAGTAGTTTTCCGCTATTCAAGAGGACGGCTTCAATTACAAAAAATACTAACTTATTGAGAGCCATATTAGTCTGCGAATAGCCGTACGACTCAGAGTAATCTAAAACCCAATTAGCTATGCCCCGAACGCTATAGCCTGCATGCTCAAGCTCCTTACCCATACGTCTTCTATAACTCTTCCTAACCAAGCCCATTTATGGCACCCAAAGATAGCTCTGAGCTCCGAAATTCACACCGCTGCCAGCGTGTCTAATCCGGCCAAGCACCTTCGGTCCTGTTTGCGAACATGTCAAGAACGGACGTCAAAATTTCGGGGATTGTGTTCTAGCGCCAAGCCGCAGCCGACGCGCATCCAGTCGTACGCGCGCAAGCGCGACCTGGCCAGCGTGGATCACGGCGGCGTAAAGCGTCCGTTGGGCTGAACTTTGAGTGTACTTTGGCTCGCCCCTAAGCCCCCACCTTCGCCCGCAGCCGCGCGATCACATGTTCGTCGCAGATCCGGTGCCAGCGCGCGAGGGCGAGGCTGAAGGCGCCGAACAGGAGCAGGCCGACCGCGACCGCCGTGTAGATCCAGCCCATCCCCTGGAGCGAGGCGAGCGCGGGCTCGAAGCCGAGGCGGCCGGCTTCCTCGCCGCGCGCGGCCTGGACGATCTGCCAGCCGACGATCAGGAACACCACGCCGCGCGCCGCATAGCCCGCGCGGCCGAGCCATTCGACCTGGCGCGGCGCCGAGGCGTCGACGCCGCGCATGAACTTGCTCGTCCACGCCTTGACCATCTGCTCGGCCCCCGCCGCGAGGAACCACAGGCCGACGATCAGCACGAGCGCCTCGCCGCCCGGATAGGTCATCGCTTCCTGCGCCGCCTCGCCCTCGCCCTGCCCGCCGCTCCCGCCGCCGCGCGATCCGACCGCCATGCCAAGCGCGATCCAGGCGAGGACGAAATGGGTCACCCCGCTGACCGCCTGCGCGCCGCGCGCGATCGCGCCCTTGATCCCCGGCCCGGCGCCCTCGAGATCGAGCGCGGCGCTGGCGAGGCGGAACAGGCTGTAGCCGACCAGCCCGATCGCGAGCAGCACCAGCAGTATGCCCCCCGCGGGCGCCTCGCCGATTTCCTCGAGCACGCTCGTCGCGCCCTCGCCGCCCGCCGTGGTCAGCGCGAAATAGCCGAGCAGCAGATAGACGATCCCGCGCGCGAGAAAGCCGATGCGCGCGAAAGTCTCGAAGCGGGCGACGCGGTCCATGATTTCCTCCTCGTTGGAGGCGGGAGCGCGCGGCGCGCGGAGAAGGTTCCCTCGCGGCGGCGGGTTGGTGTCGTCATTGTTGAGAGCCTGATTCACGCTTTCGGCGAAAGCGCGAGGCGCTTCCTCCTCAAACGATCAGGCTCTAGACGCGAGCCGATGCCCGAGCGCTCGCCCCTCGCCCTGCCCTTCCCCCCGATACCCGCCGTCGGCGGCGTCGCGCTCCGCGTCGCGCATGCGGGGTACAAGAAATGGGACCGGTGCGATCTCACCTTCGCCGAGCTCGCCGAGGGGACCGCGGTGGCGGGCGTGCTCACCCAATCGAAATGCCCCTCGCCCGAGGTCGAATGGTGCCGGCGCGCGCTGAGGCTGGGGCGGGGGCGCGCGCTGGTGGTCAACGCGGGCAACGCCAACGCCTTCACCGGTG
>JACMKH010000439.1 GCA_014380205.1 Sphingomonadaceae bacterium | reverse complement strand
CGGGCGCCTCGGGAGCGGCGGCGGGATTGATCCGCCCCTCGGGGCTCTCGCCCGCGCTCGCCGCGAAGGCGCTGTCGCCCTCGCCCTCGACCTGCATGCCGCCCGCTTCCTCGGGGCGCACGCGATAATCCTCCTCGGGCGCGGCGATCAGCTCGCCCTGGCCCGCGTTGGTCCCGTCGCGGTTCTGCAGATAGAGCAGCCCCGCAACGATCAGCCCGATCACCGCGACCCCCGCGAGGATCACGCCGACCATCTTGCCGAGCCCGAGCCCGCCCTCATTCTCGTCGTCCTCGACCGCCTCGAGCCAGGGCAGGCGGTCCCCGTTGGTGGTTTCGAGAACAGGCTCTTCAGTGGTTTGCTTGGCCATCACTCCATCTCCTCGACCGCGGCCACCCCCATGACGGCAAGCCCGTTGCGGATGACTTGCCCGATTCCGGCGGCCAAGGCGAGTCGCGCCGTGGTTAACAAGGGTTCGTTAACCACGAGGAAGCGCTTTTCGGGATTATCGTTGCCGCGGTTCCACAGCGCGTGGAAGGCGGCGGCGAGCTCGTGGAGGTAGAAGGCGATGCGGTGCGGCTCGTGGCTCGCCGCCGCCGCCTCGATCACGCGCGGGAACTGCGCGGCGAGCTTGACCAGCCCAAGCTCATCGGCGTCGAGCAAGGACAGGTCCGCCTCACCCCCGCCGAGCCCCTCGGCCGCCGCCTTGCGGTGGACCGAGCGGATGCGGGCGTGGGCGTACTGGACGTAGAAGACGGGATTGTCCTTCGACGCGGAGACGACCTGCGTGAAATCGAAGTCCATCTGCGCGTCGGCCTTGCGCGTGAGCATGGTGAAGCGGACGACATCCTTGCCGACCTCGCCGACGACATCGGCGAGCGTCACGAAATTCCCCTCGCGCTTGGACATCTTGACGGGCTCGCCGCCGCGCATGAGGCGGACCATTTGGATCAGCCGGACATCGAAGTCGGTCTTGCCATCGGTCAGCGCCGCGACCGCGGCCTTGATCCGCTTGACCGTCCCCGAATGATCGGCGCCCCAGATGTCGATCAGCGCGTCGGCGGTCTGCGCCTTCTGGTAATGGTAGGCGAGGTCGATTCCGAAATAGGTCCAGCTGCCGTCGGACTTCTTGACGGGCCGGTCCTGATCGTCGCCGAACGCCGTCGCGCGGAACAGCGGCAGCTCGACGGGCTCCCAATCCTCTTGTGTCTCGCCGCGCGGCGGGTCGAGCGTGCCGCGATAGATCAGCCCCTTCTCCTCGAGCGCGGCGAGCGCGGCGTCGGCCTTGCCCGTGCGTCGGACCGCGTCCTCCGACGAGAAGACCTCGTGATGGATGCCGAGCAGCGCGAGATCGGCGCGGATCAGCTCCATCATCGCCCCGACCGCGCGGCGGCGGAACGCGTCGAGCCATTCGCTCTCGGGCGCCCGCGCGTAGCGGTCGCCGAACTCGGCCGCGAGCGCCTCGCCGATGGGGATCAGGTAATCGCCCGGATAGAGCCCCTCGGGGATCGCGCCCACGTCCTCGCCGAGCGCCTCGCGGTAGCGTACGTGCGCCGAGCGCGCGAGCGCGTCGACCTGCGCGCCGGCGTCGTTGACATAATATTCGCGGATCACATCGTGCCCGGCGTACTCGAGCAGGCTGGCGAGCGCGTCGCCGACCACCGCGCCGCGGCAATGCCCCATGTGCATCGGCCCGGTCGGGTTAGCCGAGACATATTCGACGTTGACGGTGACGCCGCGGCCCATAGTGGAGCGGCCGTAATCGTCGCCCGCCGCCGCGATCGCGCGCAGCTCGGCGCGCCAGGCGTCGTCGTGGAGCCGAACGTTGATGAATCCCGGCCCCGCGACCTCGGCATTGGCGATCCGAACCAGACGCGCCAGCTTGGGCGCGATCAGCATCGCGAGCGCGCGCGGATTGATCCCCGCCGCCTTGGCCAGCACCATCGCCGCGTTGGTCGCGAGATCGCCGTGCGCGGGGTCGCGCGGCGGCTCGACCGTGACTTGCGCGCGATCGATCCCGGCGGGCAAGTCGCCCGTCGCTTCCAGCGCGTCGAGGATGCCGCCGAGCTGCTCGGCAAACTTGCGATACAAGGTCACTCAGAAATCCACATCTCTGCTAAGTCGGTCAGCGAGTCGGTATCAAAGGAACCTGGCGGTGGCGACTACCTTTAACGAGCTGCTTCGCGAGGCGGGCGTGAACCCCGCTCAGGTAAGCTTGCTGAGACACCAAACGGACAAAGGGGCCGGAGGTCGCACGCCGTACATGCTGTGGCGCGATGATCGACGAGCCTTCGAGCTCTACCAGTCGACCCAGCAACCGAGGCCTGTGTTCCGCACGCGGAAATTCTGGGCCGCGTTTGTAGCACCGGAGAAATTTCAGACGATGTTTGTGGGTCTCTATGAAGTTCGGCGTGTTCCGCAGCCAACGGTCGATTGGCTAGACCCTCTCACCAACAAGCCTGTTGGATTTGGCAAAGACACAAATTATGATCTATATCGTTACAAGCTAAGCCCCGTCCTGTCGAAGCATATTTCTAAGACATTTATCGACTGGGATAGGCGAGCGATCCGCAGCTGGGCGCAATACGCTAGCGATAATGAGAAGCCGATCGTCGATAGTTTCGTCGCCGCTGAACCAATTTCGTCCGTGGAAGGCAGGCGATATTGGAGTATTCAATCCAAGATCGAAAGAGATGTACTGTTGTCCCAGCGTGCAAAACTTGACAACCAGCAACGCTTTGGGATTTCTACATGTGAAGCCTGCGGATTCGAGAACGATGACGCCGGTCTGTTCGACGCCCATCATCCTGATCCCGTGGCCACCGGCATACGGCGAACTCTCTCCAGCGATTTGATCATTCTTTGCCCGATATGCCACCGTCGCGCACATCGGCACGACAGGCTCAGGCCATATTCCTTGCGCGATCTCCAAAATTGGGTTGACGCCGGGAGACCCGATCAAAAGCCCTCGGGCATCTCCAGCTTACCGACGATCTCGCGGTAGCGCGCGATGGCGTAGCGGTCGGTCATGCCCGCGATGAAATCGGCGATGTGGCGCACGCGCCAAGGGTCGGCGTCGGGAAGCTCGTCGCGCCATTCGGGGGGGAGCAGCGATGGGTCCGCGCGATAGGCTTCGGCGAGGCGCGCGACGACCTGCTGTCCGATCGCGCCGATCTCGGCGACGCGCGGGTGCTCGTACATATGGGCGTAGAGGAAGTCCTTGAGCGCGCGCTCGCGCGCCGCCATCTCGGGCGAGAAGGCGGCGATCTGGCGGCCGGCCGAGCGGACGTCGGTCGCGCTGAGCACGTCGTCCTCGGCGAGCCGCCGCCGCGTCTCGTCGAGCACGTCGTTGACCATCAGCCCGATCTGCTCGCGGACGATCTCGGCGATGAGCAGCGGCGGGGCGAGATCGGGAAGCCGTCCCGCGATCCGCTCGGCGGCTTCGGAGACGAGCGGGACCTCGCGCAACGCCTCGAAGGTGAATAATTCGGCGCGGAGGCCGTCGTCTATGTCGTGGTTGTCGTAGGCGATGTCGTCGCCGACCGCCGCGATTTGCGCCTCGAGGCTTGCGTGGCTGTCGAGCGCGAGGCCGTGATCGGCGTCGATATCGGCGAGCGCCCAGCCAGGCTCGATCACCGGGCCGTTGTGCTTGGCGAGACCTTCGAGCGTCTCCCACGAAAGGTTGAGCCCGCGCCAGCGCGGATAACGGCGCTCGAGCCGGGTGAGCATGCGAAGCGTCTGGGCGTTGTGGTCGAAGCCGCCGTGATCGGCGAGCGTGGCCTGCAGCGCTTCCTCGCCGGCGTGGCCGAACGGCGGGTGGCCGATGTCGTGCGCGAGGCAGAGCGCCTCGGTCAGATCCTCGTTGAGCTCGAGTGCGCGCGCCAGGGTGCGGCCGATCTGGGTGACCTCGAGGCTGTGGGTGAGGCGGACGCGGAAATGGTCGCCGTCGGGCGCGACGAACACCTGGGTCTTGCCGCGCAACCGGCGGAAGGCGACCGAATGGATGATGCGGTCGCGGTCGCGCTGGAAGGCGTCGCGCGGCCCGCGCGTCTCGCCGCCGGGCTCGGGGTGGAGACGGCCGCGGCTCGCGGCGGGATCGGCGGCATAGGGGGCGAGCGCTCGGCCCCAAAGTTCACTCAAAGTACAGCCCTAGAATCATCGCCCGGCGAGCCGTTCGACTTCCTGTCCGTTCGAGCTTTCGAACGTAAGTCCTTCTATTTGCGCCTCTTGTTCAATCGCATCGAGGAAGGCCTGCGCCGCGGCGCGGGTCTCGAAGGGGCCGACGAGCAGCCGGTTGGTCTGGCCCCAGGGCGTCAACCAGCCGGTCTTGCCCGCGAAGCCGCGCGGGGCGCGGCGCGCGAACTGGCGGTAGGTGAAGCGCAGCGCTTCCTCCTGCTGGCCGACCGCGACCTGTGCCCAGTGGCGCGCGGGATG
>JACMKH010000438.1 GCA_014380205.1 Sphingomonadaceae bacterium | reverse complement strand
GAAACAGGATGCCGCGGATCATCGCCTTTCGCTCCCCCTCGCCGGTCCCCATCGTCGTGACATATCATGGCGCGCGGGTGTCGCGCGCGGGCAGGTCGCGCGCACCTATATCGTCGCGGAGGCCGAGGACGGTCTGGTCATCGTCGACCAGCACGCCGCGCACGAGCGGCTCGTGCTCGAGCGGATGAACCGCGCGATGGCGAACGGCGGCGTCGCGCGCCAGGCGCTGCTGCTCCCCGAGGTCGTCGAGCTCGACGAGCCCCAATGCGACGCGCTCGAGGTGCGGATCGCCGAGCTCGGCGAGATGGGCTTGGAGCTCGAGCGCTTCGGGCCTTCGGCGATGCTCGTCCGCGCGACCCCCGCGCTGCTCGGCGCGGGCGACGTCAAGGGTCTCGTCATCGATCTCGCCGACGAGATCGCGGCTTACGACGGCCCGCTCAGCCTCAAGGAACGGCTCGACCATGTCGCCGCGACAATGGCGTGCCACGGCTCGGTCCGCGCGGGCCGCGCGCTCTCGGTCGCCGAGATGAACGCGCTGCTCCGCGAGATGGAGGTCACCCCGCACTCGGGCCAGTGCAACCACGGGCGGCCGACGTGGATAAAGCTGGCGCATGGGGACATCGAGAAGCTGTTCGGGCGGCGGTGACGGGGATGGCCCAGGTCGTCGCGGTCAGCGCGAAGGCGGCGCACGGCGTGCGCAAGGACAGTCGCACGGCTATCACCCTCATCGCGGGGCGCGGAGTCGAGGGCGACGCGCATTGCGGGACCGAGGTCAAGCATCGCTCGCGCGCGTCCAAGAATCCCGAGCAGGCAAATCTGCGCCAGGTGCATTTCATCCATGCCGAGCTGTTCGATGAGCTCGCCGCACAAGGCTTCGCGGTCGCGCCGGGCGAGATGGGCGAGAATGTCACGACGCGGGGGATTGACCTGCTCGCGCTCCCCGAGGGCGCGGTGCTCGCGCTCGGTGGCGAGGCGCGCGTGCGCGTCACCGGGCTACGCAACCCGTGCCATCAGCTCAACGAGATTGCGCCCGGGCTGATGGATGCGACGCTCGACCGCGCGCCCGACGGCGTGCTGATCCGCAAGGCGGGCGTGATGGCGGTGGTAATCGCCGACGGCGAAGTGCGCGCCGGCGACGCGATCACGGTAGAGCTGTCGGTGGGGCTGCGGCGGGCTCTGGCGCCCGTTTAGCCGCTCAGACCATTCGCTGCGCTGAGCACGGCGCGCACGCTCGCGGTCGCGATGTCCTCGTCGATGCCTACGCCGAACACGGTGCGTCCGTCGGCGGCGCGGCATTCGAGATAGGCGGCGGCGCGCGCGTCGGCGCCGTGGCCGATCGCGTGCTCGTCGTAGTTGACCACGTCGAGGTCGATCCCGCAGTCGCCGCACAGCGCGGCGAGCACGCCCGAGATCAGCCCGTTGCCGCGCCCGCTGATCGATCGCGTGGCGCCGTCGTGGCCGATGCGACCGACGAAGATGCGGTCGGCGCCCGCCCGCGTCTCCTCGTAATCGACCAGCGCGAAGCGCCCGCCCCCGAGCCGGTAATGCGCCTCGAACGCCGCCCAGATGTCGTCGGCGTGGAGCTCGCGGCTGGTCGCGTCGGCGAGCGCCTGGACGATTCGGCTGAAATCGGCCTGCATCCGCTTGGGCAGCTTGAGCCCCTTGTCCTGCTCGAGCACCCAGGCGACGCCGCCCTTGCCCGACTGCGAGTTGACGCGGATCACCGCCTCGTAGCTCCGCCCGAGATCGGCGGGGTCGATCGGCAGATAGGGCACTTCCCACAGCTCGTCGTTGCGCCGCTCCTGCGCGGCGAAGCCCTTTTTGATCGCGTCCTGGTGCGAGCCCGAGAAGGCGGTGAACACGAGCTCGCCCGCATAGGGGTGGCGCGGGTGGACGGGGAGCGCGTTGCAATATTCGGCGGTGCGGACGATCTCGTCGATGTCCGAAAGGTCGAGCCCCGGCGCGATTCCCTGGGTGTAGAGGTTGAGCGCGAGCGTGACGAGGCAGACGTTGCCCGTGCGCTCGCCGTTGCCGAACAGGCAGCCCTCGACGCGGTCGGCGCCCGCGAGCAGACCGAGCTCGGTCGCGGCGACGCCGGTGCCGCGGTCGTTGTGCGTGTGGAGGCTGATCACCACCGCCTCGCGGTCGGGGATATGGCGGCCGAAATATTCGATCTGGTCGGCGTAGATGTTGGGCGTCGCCGCCTCGACGGTCGCGGGCAGGTTGAAGATGATCGGCCGCTCGCGCGTCGGTTGGAGAACGTCCATCACCGCCGCGCAGACCTCGACGCTGAAATCGATCTCGGTCGTCGAGAACGCCTCGGGGCTGTATTCGAAGCGCCAGTCGGTCGCGGGGCGCTTGGCCGCCTCGTCGCGGAGCAGCTTCGCGCCCTCGACCGCGATCGCCTTGATCTCGTCGCGGCTCATCTGGAAGACGATCTTGCGCCACGCGGGGCTCAGCGCGTTGTAGAGGTGGACGATCGCCACGCGCGCGCCCGCCATCGCGTCGAAGGTGGTGGCGATGAGGTCGGCGCGCGACTGGGTCAGCCCCTGGATGATCACGTCGTCGGGGATACGCCCCGATTCGACGAGGCCGCGGATGAAATCGAACTCGGTCGCGCCCGCCGCGGGGAAGCCGACCTCGATCTCCTTGATCCCGATTCGCGTGAGCAGATCGAAGAAGCGCGTCTTCTTCTCGGCGTCCATCGGGTCGATCAGCGCCTGGTTGCCGTCGCGCATGTCGGTCGAGAGCCAGCGCGGCGGCGCGGTGATCGTCCGCGAGGGCCATTGGCGGTCGGGCAGGTCGATCGGTGGGAAGGCGCGGTATTTGACGGAAGGATCGGTCAGCATGGGGTCTTCTCTTCGACTCGGGTACGCGCGAGCGCGACCCTCGATTTCGCTTTGTGCCTGAAATCGTCCCTTAGGCGCGCCGATGCGGCGCGGGGAAGCGCGCGCCTAAGGGCGCGTAAGTCGCAGGAGAAGGGCGGGCGAGCCGATCATTGACGGGGGCTATGGCCAAGATTGGTTAACAGGTCCAGCCCTTGGCAGGCGAGATGCAGTTCGCAACACGTAAGCGCATCGGTTCCGCGCTCAATCGGTGAGGCGATAGGTAGAGATCGCGATATGGGTGCGAAGCCAACCATCGGTCCCAGACTGGGTTCCCCAGGAGGGAGGTCCCGCGCTGGGACGCGGAAACTGAAGCTCGGACTCGATCGCTCCCGCAAGAACCCTTCTCAAGATCGAGTTTTGCTCACCATCAACGAGGCGCACCTCCACTTGGCCTTCGGTGCCGAATTTGACGCACGCCTCAACATTGCGTGGCATCGGCAGGCTGGTGAACATCGCGATCTCCATATGCGCTCCGGCGTAGTCTGGCCGCGTTGCCGGCGGGCAGGACACATCACGCGGCGAGATCCTCGAAGGGTCGTCACTCCCCCTTGCGAGCTGCCCGTCGACGCCGCCCTTCGAGATTCCCGCCGAGAACAGCACGCGGTGCTCCGAGCGCAAATCGGAGTCCGGACAATCGGGATCATGGGCGTAACCAAAAGCATGTTCGGTGCACCGCTGTTCGGATTCCGAAAGTCCCGTGACGACCAGCAAGCCCAACAAGCCGTTCGCCAGCGCGGAGCCGGCCATGCCAACTATGTCTTGCCAAGCCATTTCAGCTGTCTATGTGATGTTATCACATAATGCAAGCCGCCTCTCGCCGGGAGCTAATTCCGCTCCTTGTCCACCAGCTTGTTCGCCCCGATCCACGGCATCATCGCCCGCAACTGCGCGCCCGTCTTCTCGATCGGATGCTCGGCCTGGAGCTTGCGCGCGGCCTTCATCTCGGGGTTGCCCATGCGGTTGTCGGTGATGAAGCGCTGGACGAACTTGCCCTTTTGGATGTCGTCGAGGACGCGCTTCATCTCGGCCTTGGTCTCGGCGGTGATGATCCGCGGGCCGGTTTGATAATCGCCATATTCGGCGGTGTTCGAGATCGAGTAGCGCATGTTGGCGATGCCGCCCTCGTACATCAGGTCGACGATCAGCTTCACCTCGTGGAGGCATTCGAAATAGGCCATCTCGGGCGCGTAGCCCGCCTCGGTCAGCGTCTCGAACCCCGCCATGACGAGGCTGGTCAGCCCGCCGCAGAGCACCGCCTGCTCGCCGAACAGGTCGGTCTCGCATTCCTCGCGGAAATTGGTCTCGATGATCCCCGATCGCCCGCCGCCGATCGCGCTCGCATAGGAGAGCGCGAGGTCGTGCGCGTTGCCGCTCGCGTCTTGCGCGACCGCCACCAGGCAGGGCACGCCGCCGCCGCGGACATATTCGGAGCGCACCGTGTGCCCCGGCCCCTTGGGCGCGACCATGAACACGTCGATGTCGGCGCGCGGCTCGATCAGCCCGAAATGGATGTTGAGCCCGTGCGCGAAGGCAAGCCCCGCGCCCTCTTTCATGTTGGGGGCGAGCGCCTCGGCGTAGATCGCGGCCTGGTGCTCGTCGGGCGCGAGCATCATGACGATGTCGGCCCACTTGGCGGCGTCGGCATTGGACAGCACCTGGAAGCCTGCGCCCTCGGCCTTCTTCGCGGTCGCCGATCCCTCGCGCAGCGCGATTGCGACCTCGGACACGCCCGAATCGCACAGGTTCATCGCGTGCGCATGGCCCTGGCTGCCATAGCCGACGATCGCGACCTTCTTGTCCTTGACCAGCCCGACATCGGCGTCGGAATCGTAATAGACGCGCATCAGCTCATGCTCCCTGTGGCCGTCGCGGCCTCATCAGATAGTCCGAAAACCGGATCCAGTAGTGCGGCACGATATAGGCGCAGACCGGGAGCGCGAAGGGCAGCGCCCAATACCAGTCCCACCCCCAGGCCATCCGCGCGCCGTAATAGGCGGCGATCGGCAGCAGCGGCCAGAGCCTGAGCAGGATCGCCGCGCTGATCGCGAGCAGCGCGAGCGTCCAGTGCATGTGGAGGTCGAGCCCCATGAACATCGCCGTCCCGAACGCCACCGAATAGGCCGCGACGAGCAGCATCGCCGATATGCTGACCCACGCGCCCATCGCCTCAGGCCGCCTCCGCCCCGCGCGCGATCGCGACGACGCCGGTGCGCGCGACCTCGACCAACCCGACCTCGCGCATCAGCGCGACGAAGCTGTCGATCTTGTCGGTCGATCCGGTGAGCTCGAAGATGAAGCTCGCGGTGGTCGCGTCGACCACGCGCGCGCGATAGACGTCGGCGAGGCGCAGCGCCTCGATCCGGTCGTCGCCGCGCCCCGCGACCTTCACCAGCGCGAGCTCGCGCTCGACGTGCGGGCCGAAGGCGGTGAGGTCGGTGACGCGATGGACGGGGACCAGGCGGTCGAGCTGGGCGATGATCTGCTCCATGACATGGCTCGACGCGCTGGTGACGATGGTGATCCGGCTGACCGACTGGTCCTCGGAGACGTCGGTGACGGTGAGACTCTCGATATTGTAGCCGCGCGCGGTGAACATCCCCGCGATCCGCGCGAGGATGCCGGGCTCGTTGTCGACGAGAACGGAGAGCGTGTGCCGCTCGGCGAGTTCTTCCTTGATATGCATCGTTAGCCTCCTCCCCCTTGACGGGGGAGAATAGCTGAGCTTGGCGGCGTGCCGCCTAGCGAAGGTTGGAGAGGGTGAGCGTGCCCTGGGGGCGCGCGGCGCTGCGCGCCGCACCCCTCTCTAAGCATTGCTAGGCAGACGAGCCGCCAAGCAATGCTATTCTCCCCCGCAAGGGGGGAGAAGGTGGCTGCATCGCCCATCACACCAGCGCCTTCGCTTCGTCGTCCATCTCGCCCGAGACCTCGGCGTCGTGGAGCAGCATCTCGGTGTGCGCCGCGCCCGACGGAATCATCGGGAAGCAATTGGCGAGCTTGGCGACGACGCAATCGACCATCACCGGACCCTCGGCCGCGAGCATCCGCGCGATCCCGTCCTCGAGATCGCCCGGATCCTCGATGCGGATCCCCGTCCAGCCATAGGCCTCGGCGAGCGCCACGAAATCGGGGAGCGAATCGCTGTAGCTCTCGGCGTAGCGCCCGGCATAGCTCAGCTCCTGCCACTGGCGGACCATCCCCATATATTGATTGTTGAGGATGAACACCTTGACCGGCAGCCGGTATTGCGTCGCGGTCGCCATCTCCTGGATGTTCATCTGGATCGAGGCCTCGCCCGCGATGTCGATGACCAGCGCCCTGGGGTTGCCGATCTGCGCGCCGATCGCGGCGGGAAGGCCATAGCCCATCGTGCCGAGCCCGCCCGAGGTGAGCCATTTGTTGGGCCCCTCGAAGCCGAAATGCTGCGCCGCCCACATCTGGTGCTGGCCGACCTCCGTGGTGACGATGGGATCGCGCCCGCGCGTCGCCGCGAACAGCGCCTTGACCGCCGCCTGCGGCATGATCTCCTTGCCTCCGCCTGGAAAGGCGAGGCTGTCGCGCGCGCGCCAGCCCTCGATCCGCCGCCACCATTCGGCAAGGTCGCTCTTGGGATGCTGGCGCGCCTTCCACAGCTTGACCATGTCCTCGATCGCGCGGCCGACGTCGGCGACGATGGGCAGGTCGACGCGGATGTTCTTGTTGATTGACGAGCGGTCGATATCGATGTGGACCTTGCGGGATTGCGGCGAGAAGGCGTCGAGCCGGCCGGTGACGCGGTCGTCGAAGCGCGCGCCGAGGCAGACCATCAGATCGGCCTTGTTCATCGCCATGTTCGCTTCGTAAGTCCCGTGCATGCCGAGCATGCCGAGCCACTGCGGCGAGGAGGCAGGGAAGGCGCCGAGCCCCATCAGCGTCGAGGTGACCGGCGCGCAGCTGAGCCGCGCGAGCTCGCGCAGCATCTGGCTCGCGCCGGGACCGGCGTTGATGATCCCGCCGCCGGTGTAGAGGATCGGGCGCTCGGCCGCCGCGAGCATCTCGACCGCCGCTTCGATCAGCGCGGTCTCGGGCCTGACCTGGGGCCGGTAGGCGCGGTGCTCGATCGGGCCGGGCTTCTTGTAGGGCGCAGTCGCGACCTGGACGTCCTTGGGGATGTCGATCACGACCGGGCCGGGGCGGCCTGAGGTCGCGATGTGGAACGCCTCGTGAATGACGCCGCCGAGCTTGGCCGGATCTTTCACGAGGTAATTGTGCTTGGTGCAGTGCCGCGTGAGCCCGACCGTGTCGGCCTCCTGGAAGGCGTCGGTGCCGATCAGGTGCGTCGCGACCTGGCCGGTGATCACGACGATCGGGATCGAATCCATCAGCGCGTCGGTGATCCCGGTGATCGCGTTGGTGGCGCCGGGGCCTGAGGTGACGAGCACCACGCCGGGCTTGCCGGTCGAGCGCGCATAACCCTCGGCGGCATGGACGGCGCCGCCTTCCTGGCGGACGAGGATGTGGCGGATGCGCGACTGGTTGAACAGCGCGTCGTAGATCGGCAGCACCGCGCCGCCCGGGTAGCCGAAGATCGTGTCGACCCCGATGTCGCACAGCGCCTCGATCAAAATGTCCGCGCCGCTCTTTTCGGCTTGCATGGCTGGCCGTCCCCGGTTTTGCTGCGCCGCAATAGCAGCGCGAAGCGCCGTCGGCTAGCGGTTGGAAAATTATCCGTCAAGCCTCATTGACGCAATTTTATTGCAAATTCGTTGATCAAATCCTTATTTGATGTCGTATCGGTGCGTGGCCAGTCGACGGGCGGCTGGCGCGAGAACCATGTGTACTGACGCTTGGCATAGCGCCGCGTCGCCTGCTTAGCGGCCTCCGTCGCTTGCTCGCGGCTGAGCTCCCCGCGGATCAGCGCTGCGATCTCGGGAACGCCGATCGCGCGCATCACGGGCAGGTCGGGCGAGAGGTCGCACGCGAGCAAAGCCTCGACCTCGGTGATCGCGCCCGCCTCGAGCATCGCGTCGAAGCGCGCGTCGCAGCGCGCGTAGAGCCAGTCGCGCGGCGGCAGCAGGATCAGCGGGAAGAGCGCGATATCATCCGCGATGCCGCCATGGCGCTCCGCGCGCCATGCGCCGACGCTCCGCCCCGTCGAGCGCGCGACTTCCAGCGCGCGCGCGATCCGGCCCCGGTCGGACG
>JACMKH010000437.1 GCA_014380205.1 Sphingomonadaceae bacterium | reverse complement strand
CGCCCCGCGCAGATCGCGCGCCACAACGCCTCGCTCACGCTCGGCTATGCGCGCGCCTTCGGGCCGGGCGGCGCGCTCGTGCTCCGCTATCTCGGCGCGCGCTTCGAGGACGATCTCAACAGCCAGCGGCTCGACGACGCGCTGATTGTCGGTGCGAGCGCGCTCGTCCCCGTGTATCGCGGCTTCAAGCTCGAGCTGCGCGCCGAGAATCTGCTCGACGCGCGCGTCGAGGCAGCGGTTTCGGGCGCGGGCGTGGTCGAGCGCGCGACGCCGCGGACGCTGTGGGCGGGGCTGCGGTTCGAGTTCTTTTGAGGCGCCTAGGCCAGCAGCGCGAGTGTCGCGAAGCTCGCGAGCCAGTGCTCACCCATATAATCGCCAGTGACGTGGGGCAGGCTTGCGTCAAGATGCGTCTCGGCGGTTTCGCGCGCGATGGCGGCTAGTGCGGGATCGAGCCCGTCGGCGATCGCGCGCCAGCACCAGGCCTTGCTGAGGTTGTAGCCGTCGAGATGCGCGATCTTGCCGTCGCTTCGGTCGGAGAGCGTCGCGGGGCGGAACAGGCTGGGGGGCTCGCCGCGCGCGAGATCGGGGAGGAAGGCGGCGAACCAGGTTCGGAATTCAGCGTCGCCAAGCACGTTCCGCATGCAGAGCGCCTCAATCAGCGCCGAGGAGAGGAAATCGTCGCCGCCGGGCTCCCACGCCTGGCAGCCGCGATCCGCGCCGTAGAGCAAGCGCGCGCGCTCGCCGATCAGCGCGGCGAGCGCGGGGTCGAACCGCGCCGCCCAATCGTGCGCATGAACCAGCGCGAAGGCGGTGTTGTAGTGCGTGCCGACGCGGACGGGATAGCTGAGCTTGGGCAGGTAGAGCGTGAAGCGATCGGCGAGCGCGCGCGCGAGCGGCTCGAGGTTGGGGGCCCAGCCGCGATCCTGGTGGCGCGCGGCCTCGGCGTGGAGCGCGAGCAGCCACGCCCAGCCATAGGGCCGCTCGAACCCGCCCGAATATTCGCGGTCGAGATAGGCGATCTCGCCCGCGACCTTGTCCTCGGTCAGCATGCGATCGGCGCGCGCGGCGATCTCGGGTGCGGCGGGGATCGCGGGAAAGCGGCGCAGCAAGGTCAGCAGCAGCCAATAGCCGTGGACGCAGCTGTGCCAGTCGAAGCTGCCGTGGAAGATCGGGTAGAGCTCGCGCGGCGTGCGGGCATCCTCGGGGCCGTTGAGGACGTGGTTGAACAGCACATAGGGATATTCGCGGCCGACATGGCCGAGCGCGATCCGCGCGAAGCGCTCGGCGAGAGGAGGGGTGAGCGCGTGCGCCATGCGCGGCTCCTACCGCGACCGGGCGATTCGCGCGATGCGCGTCATCGCGCTAAGCGGGCGCGGCATCCACCACAGGGAGAACGGCGATGATCGGCTATGTGACGCTCGGCACCAACGACATCGAGAAGGCGCGGGGATTCTACGACGCGCTGCTCGGCGAGATGGGGGCGAAACGGATCATGCAGTTCGATCCTCCGGGCTTCACGATGTGGGGCGCGGCGATGGACAAGCCGGGGCTCGCGGTGACGCCGCCCTACAACGGCGAGCCGGCGACAGTGGGCAACGGCACGATGCCGGCGCTCGTCCAGGACAAGCGCGCCAATGTCGACCGGATTTACGCCAAGGCGCTCGAGCTCGGGGGAACCGATGAGGGGCCGCCGGGGCTGCGCAGCGAGGAGGGGCCGCAGGCGTTCTACGGCGCCTATTTTCGCGATCTCGACGGCAACAAGCTGTGCGCGTTCAAGATGGGGCCGGCGGACTAAGATCCTCCGCGGTGCGGGGAGGAATTAGGGCACCTCCCAGCTCGTCCCCTGCGGCACCGCGCGGAAGCGATCGGCGGGAATGTCGCGCGCCTCCAGCACTTCGCGCAGCATCCGCGCCGGCGTGTCGATCTCCTCCCATGACAGGCGGAAGGTGCGCCAGTGGATCGCGAGCGCGTGGGCCGCGCCGAGCTGCTCGAACACGCGCGCGGCGTGGTGGGGGCCGATATGCGTGCCGCTCCACATCTGTCCCGGCTCGAAGCGGAACGCGCCGATGGGGATGAGCGCGAGGCGGATCGGGCCGTGGCGCGCGGCCTCCGCTGGCCAGCGCATGTCGCCCGGGCCGGTGTCGCCCGCGAAGAAGATGTTGCCGCCCGGCGTCCGCACGACGAAGCTCGACCAGAGCGCGCGGTTGCGGTCGACGAACCAGCGCGAGCCCCAATGGTGGTTGCGCGTGACGATCACGTCGACGCCGGGCTTCACGGCCACGCGCCCGCCCCAATCGCGCGCGGCCGCCTCGGCGCCGGCCTGGGCGATCACCGCGTCGTTGCCGAGGCTGGTGACGATCAGCGGGCTGTCGCGCTCCCACAGGAGGCGTAGCGTCGGCAGGTCGAGATGGTCGTAGTGGTTGTGGCTGACGAGGACGAGGTCGATCGGGGGCAGATCCTCGAAGCGCACCCCCGGCGCGGCCACGCGGCGCGGGCCGAGCGGCGGGAAGGGCGTCGCGTGATCGGACCAGATCGGATCGGTGAGGATGTTGAGCCCCTGCGTCTGGACGAGCACGGTCGAATGGCCGACCCAGGTGACGACCATCCGGTCGCCCGCGACGCGGGGCTCGGGGACGGCGGGGGTGACGGGCACATAGGTCGGCCAGGGCGGCCGATCGTCGCCCATGATCGCCCGCACGAGATAGCCCGTGCGTCCCCGCCCGCGCGCATCGCCCGTCGTGCGGATGGGATCACCGCCCCATTCGTTCATCCCTTCATCGGGATTGACGAAGCGCGCGCCATCGAAATGGCCGCTCGCGGGCCCGCGATAATAGATGCGGTCGAGGAATGGCGGGACGAGCGTCGGCAGCAGCAGGATCAGGATGAGGAGGAAGATCAGCGCGTGCCCGGCCCAGCGCGCCAGCTTGGTGATTGTGCGCATTGCCGCCCTTCGCTACTCCCGGCGTCATGTGGCGATCGATGATCGTGGGGGCAATGCTCGCACTGGCCGGCTGCGCAAGCGTCCCGCCGCCCGCGGCCGAGGCGCCTGCGGTGTGGAGTTGGACGCGCGTCGAATTCAATCGCGAGGCGATCACCGGGGCGGCCGCGGAGGGACTGGCCGACCCCGCGACGGGCCGGAGGCTCACGCCCGACGATCCCGTCCGCATCGCGTCGATCTCCAAGCTCATTGTGGCGCTCGGCGTGCTGCGCCTGGTCGAGCGCGGAACGCTCGACCTGGAAAGGGACGTCTCGCTCTATCTCGGCTGGCGGCTGCGCAATCCCGAGCATCCCGATGTGGTGATCACGCTGCGACGCCTGCTGTCGCATACTTCCGGGCTGCGCGATGGGGACGACATTTATGTGATTCCGCTCGGCGGAAGCGTCCGGGCGACGCTGGCCAATCCCGAGGTCTGGGACGCGCGCGAGCGGGGTTTCTACTTCGCCTATTCCAACCTCAATTTCCCCGTGATCGCGAGCGTCGTCGAGCGTGCGACGGGAGAACGCTTCGACCGCGTCATGGCGCGCGAGGTGTTCGCGCCGCTCGGGCTCGACGCCTGCTTCAACTGGACGACTTGCTCCGATGCGCGGCTGGCCCGCGCTGTCGTGCTGCGTGATGAGCACGGCGCGGTCGTGCGCGACGATCTGCGCGGCGCACGGCCGCCCTGCGCGGTCGTGCCCGACGCCAATGGCGGCTGCGAGCTTTCCGGTTACGCGCTTGGCGACAATGGCGCGCTCTTCTCGCCCCAGGGCGGCGCGCGCGTCTCGGTCGAGGACCTCGCGGCGATCGGGAGGGTGCTGCTTAACCGCGGCGTGCACGAGGGACGGCGCTTCCTGTCGCCGCAAACAGTCGCGTATATGACGACACCTGTCTGGGCGGACGACGGCAGCAACGGCGACAGCTCGAACGGCTATTATTGCGCCTATGGCCTGGCGGTGCAGATCATAGGGGTGGGCGGCTGCCCCGATCCGTTCGGCGACGGACGGGTTCGCGTCGGCCATACGGGCGACGCCTATGGCGTGGTCTCGGGCCTGTGGGTCGATCCTGAGGCGGGGACAGGCGTCGCCTATTTCGCGACGGGCGTTTCGGACAACGATCGCCCGCGCGGGCGTACGCCCTTCCTTGCGGTGGAGGAAGCGATGATGGCTGGAAGCCTGCTCGAGATTCGGCGCTAACCGATCCGCCGGAGCAGCATGAAGCTGCCGATGTTGGCGGCGAGATAGAGGCCGTAGAGCAGCGCCGCGGCGACCGATCCCTGGCGCGCGAACCACAGGGCGGCGACGAGCACCACCGCCTCGAGCGCGTAGAGCCCCCACGGCCCGAGCCACGTCCGGATTTTTCCCGAAAGCTCGGCGAGCACGGGATGGTCGCTCTCCATCACCGCGCGGTAGAGCGCGAAATTGGCGATCCCCATCAGGAAGACGAGCACGAGCGGCATGGGCGCAACATAGCCCATGCGGCCCCGCCCCGCCAGCCGCGCCGCCGCCGTTGCAACCATGCGGACGCCCGCGCATTGTCGGCTGCATCGGAGAGGGAGAGTCGTCATGCGTTTCGGCGGTCGTCGCACAAGCAGCAACATCGAGCGCCAGACCGGCGGGGGCGGCGGCGGTTTCCGCATGCCCGGCGGGCTCGGCGGGGGCGGGCTGCCCTTGCCAATGGGGGGGCGCGGCCAGCTTGGCTGCGGCACGATCGCGCTGATCGTGGTGATTTTCTTCGCCTTCCAGATGTGCAGCGGCGGCGGGCTCGGCATCGGCGGGCTCGGCGGCGGCGGCGGCGAGGTCAAAGAGGGGGAGGAAGCGATCCAGGGCGAGAC
This sequence comes from Sphingomonadaceae bacterium, assembly GCA_014380205.1. Lineage (GTDB taxonomy): Bacteria > Pseudomonadota > Alphaproteobacteria > Sphingomonadales > Sphingomonadaceae > Parasphingopyxis. Next base: position 3,205 of record JACMKH010000437.1, on the reverse strand, counting down.
CGACCGCTTCGTCGCGCAGGTGCTGGCCTCGACCGAGGACCGCTGGACGGAGATTTTCCGCGAGCGCGGCGATGAGTATGTTGCTCCCGACCTGGTTTTTTACGACCGCAGCGGCAACTCGGGCTGCGGCGCGGCGCAATCGGCGATGGGCCCCTTCTACTGCCCCGCCGACAACAAGATTTATCTCGACACAACGTTCTTCGAGGATTTGAGCCGCCAGCTCGATGCGCCCGGCGATTTCGCGCAAGCCTATGTCGTCGCGCACGAGGTCGGGCATCACGTCCAGACCTTGATGGGGCGCAACGACGAGGTGCGATCGCGCCAGGCGAGCGCGGGCCGCGCGGCCGGCAACGAGCTCCAGGTTCGTATGGAGCTCGAGGCCGATTGCTTCGCCGGCGTCTGGGCCAACCGCGAGCGCGAGTTGATGGAGGCTGGCGATCTCGAAGAAGGGCTGCGCGCGGCCGAGGCGATCGGCGACGACACGCTCCAGCAGGCGGGGCAGGGATATACAGTTCCCGAAAGCTTCACCCACGGCACCTCGGAGCAGCGCATGCGCTGGCTGCGGCGGGGGTATGAGAGCGGCGATCCGGCGCAGTGCGATACGTTCAGCGCGGAGCGACTGTAGCCGAGATCTGGCACTCCCGGATTGGTGTTGACGGGCGGGCTTGATCGATTTTCTCGTTCTCCGCGATGGATTCGAATCGTTTCCCTTCATGACGCGCGAGGCGTAGCCTCCGAGCAACCACAGCGAGAGGACAGGCATCATGGACGCGATCACCGGCGACCCGCTCAACGACCCCGGCAAGGCCCCCGCATCGGTGCGAGCGCTGCTCGGGCGAACCAACCGCGACTGGTGGCCCGACTCGCTCCCGCTCGAGGTGCTGAGCCAGGGCGGCGTATCGCCCGACCCGATGGGCGACGACTTCGATTACGCCGAGGCGTTCGAGGCGCTCGACTACCGGGCGCTCAAGGCCGATCTCACCGCGCTTATGACCGACAGCAAGCCCTGGTGGCCGGCGGACTACGGCCATTACGGCCCGTTCTTCATCCGCATGGCGTGGCACGCTGCGGGCACCTATCGCACCGCCGACGGGCGCGGCGGCGCGAGCAGCGGCCAGCAGCGCTTCGCCCCGCTCAACTCATGGCCCGACAACGGCAACCTCGACAAGGCGCGGCGGCTGCTCTGGCCGGTCAAGCGGAAATACGGCCGCAACATCAGCTGGGCCGACCTGTTCATCCTCGCCGGCAACGTCGCGATCGAATCGATGGGCGGCCCGGTGTTCGGGTTCGGCGGCGGGCGCGCCGACGTGTTCGAGGCCGAGCGCGACATCTATTGGGGCGCCGAGGAGAAATGGGTCAACGAGGGTGTCGAGACACGCATCCAGCCCGATCGCGAGCTGGAGCTCGAGCATCCGCTGGCCGCGGTCCAGATGGGGCTGATTTACGTCAACCCCGAAGGACCCGGCGGCAACCCCGACCCGCTCAAATCCGCGCATGACATCAAGATCACCTTCGAGCGCATGGCGATGAACCACGAGGAAACGGTCGCGCTCACCGCCGGCGGCCACACCTTCGGCAAGGCGCACGGCGCGGGCGATGCGAGCCTGTTGGATGTCGCGCCCGAAGGGGCCGACATCGCTTTGCAGGGGCTGGGCTGGTCGAGCGGCTTCGAGAGCGGGATGGGCGAGCATACCATCACCAGCGGTATCGAGGGTTCATGGGTGAACACGCCGACCGAGTGGTCCAAGAACTATTTTCGGCTGCTGCTCGACTATGAGTATGAGCTGGTGAGGAGCCCGGCCGGCGCGCAGCAGTGGCAGCCCATCGATCAGAAGCCCGAAGACATGGCGCCAGCCGCTCACGACCCGTCCAGGCGCGTGCCGACGATGATGACCACCGCCGACATGGCGCTCAAGATGGATCCCGAGTTCCGCAAGATCTCGGAAAAATTCCGCGACGATCACGAGGCGTTCAAGGACGCGTTCGCGCGCGCCTGGTTCAAGCTGACGCACCGCGACATGGGGCCCAAGGTTCGCTACCTCGGCCCGGAAGTGCCGGCGGAGGACCTGATCTGGCAGGATCCGGTGCCGGCCGGGAGCCAGCCCGCCGACGGCGACGTCACCGCCTTCAAGCAGGCCATCCTCGGCGCGGGATTCAGCGTCGGCCAGCTGGCCAAGACCGCCTGGGCGTCGGCCTCGACCTATCGCAAGACCGATCATCGCGGCGGCGCCAACGGCGCGCGCATCCGCCTCGCCCCGCAGAAGGACTGGGCGGTCAACGAGCCGGGCGAGCTGAGCGAGGTTCTGGCCAAGATCGACGGGCTACGCGGCAATTTGTCGATCGCCGATGCGATCGTGCTGGCCGGCGCGGCGGCGGTCGAGAAGGCGGCGAGGGACGCCGGCTTCGACGTGACAGTGCCGTTCACCGGCGGGCGCGGCGACGCGACCGAGCAGTGGACCGATGTCGAAAGCTTCGAGGTGATGGAGCCGGCGGCCGACGGCTTCCGCAATTGGCTCAAGACCAAGCACAGCGTGAAGACCGAGGAGCTGCTGCTCGATCGCGCCTCGCTGCTCGGCCTTTCGGCGCCTGAATTGACGGTGCTGATCGGCGGCCTGCGCGTGCTCGGCGCCAACCACGGCAACCGTCCGGAAGGCGTGCTCACCGAGCGCGTCGGCCAGCTGACCAACGACTTCTTCGTCAACCTGCTCGACATGGACACCGTCTGGGAAGTGGTCGATACCAGCGGCGACGAGGAGTTCATCGGCTACGACCGCGGCGGCCGGCAGGAGAAATGGCGCGCGACGCGCACCGACCTCATCTTCGGCTCGAACAGCCAGCTGCGCGCGACCGCCGAGGTCTATGCCGAGAAGGGCCATGAGGAGAAATTCGTCAAGGACTTCGTCGCGGCCTGGACCAAGGTGATGAACGCCGACCGCTTCGATCTCAGCTAGGAAAAGGGGCGGCGGCGCGTTTCCTGGCTCAGGCGGCGGCGCTCTTTTCCTCTTCCAGCGCCAGGCGCTGCAGCGTTTCGAACAAGGCGTCGGCGCTCATCCGCGACGGATCGAAGCCGCTACCCTGCGCGATGTCGCCGAACCGGGCCGCGCCGCGCGCTTCGCTGCCGAGCCAGGCCATCGCCCAATTGGGGAAGGCGCGCGCGGCGGCCGGCCCGAAAGCGAGCAGCGACACCTCGGCATGGCGCGGATCT
>JACMKH010000436.1 GCA_014380205.1 Sphingomonadaceae bacterium | reverse complement strand
CTCGACGTCCGCCTGCGCCGCCACGAGGCCAACGCGCTCGCCGTGGCGCGCTGGCTCGCCGAGCAGCCGCAAGTCGCGCGCGTGCTCCATCCCGCGCTGCCCGGCTGCCCGGGCCACGAGCTATGGAAGCGCGATTTCGCCGGCGCTTCGGGCCTGTTCGCTTTCGTGCTCGACGGCGGCGGCGATGGCGCGCGCTCGGCGCTGATCGACGGGCTCGAGCTTTTCGGCATTGGCTACAGCTGGGGCGGATACGAAAGCCTCGCGATCCCCGCCGACCCTGCGCCCTACCGCACCGCACGGGAGTGGCGGGCCGAGGGGTCGCTCGTCCGGCTCCATGTCGGGCTCGAGGATCCCGAAGAGCTGATCGCCGACCTTGCCCAAGGCCTCGAAAGATTCGACAAGGCGGCGTGCGCGAGCTGACCGCTCTTCTGACGCGTCTCGGCGTCCCGCTGCCCGCCAATCTTGACTGGCTAGCGGTCGGAGCCGGGCTCGCGGCGGTCGTGCTCGCGTGGAGCGTCGGCTGGCTCGCGGCGCGCCTTTCGGGCCAGCATCTGGTGGCGCTGTGGGAGCGCTTGGCGGGGCCGCAGCGCGCCGAGCTCGGCTCGCGGCTGCTCAAGATCGTGCGCTATGGCACCGCTGCGCTGCTCCTCGCGATCATGCATTTCGCCGCCGACTGGTGGGATTACACCGATCTTATCATCGGCGTCGCGGGTGGCGTCGCGGCGGCGATGATGGTCTGGCACATCTGCCGCGCGGTGCATTTCGGGCGCTGGCTCGCGGGCGCGCTCGCCGCGATCGCTTTCCTACTCGTATTCGCGCGCGCGCTCGGGGGGCTCCAGCGCATCTCGGTGGTGCTCGACCGCGTCGGCTTCACCGCAGGCGAGACGCGCATCTCGCTGCTCACCGTGACCAGCGTCGCGCTCACCGCGCTCGCGCTGTTCGCCGCCTATCGGATCATCCGCCGCATCCTCGGCCATGTCATCCAGAACGCGCGCGGCTTCGATCCCACCCAGCGGCTGCTGTTCGAAAAGGTCGCGGGGGTCGCGCTGGTCGTCGCGATCTTCTTCATCGGCATCGACATCGTCGGGATCGACCTGACCGCGCTCGCCTTCTTCGGCGGTGCGTTCGGGCTCGCGATCGGCTTCGGGATGCAGAAGACGATCGGCAATCTGATCGCGGGGATCATTCTGCTGTGGGACCGATCGATCAAGCCGGGCGACGTGATCGAGGTCGGCCAGAGCTTCGGCTGGGTCAACAAGATCGGCGTGCGCGCGGTCTCGATCATCACGCGCGACGGCAAGGAGCATCTCATCCCCAACGAGATTCTGATGACCGAGGAGGTGGTCAACTGGTCCTATTCGAGCCGCGACGTGCGCGTCCACATCGAGGTGGGCGTCGGCTACGACTGCGACATCCGGCAGGCGCAGACGCTTATGCGCGAGGCGGCCGAAGAAAGCCCACGCGTGCTCGAAACCCCCAAGCCGCTCGTCTGGATCAAGGAGTTCGGCGAATCGGCGGTGGTGTTCGATATCCGCTGCTGGATCCTCGATCCCGAGGGGGGCGTCGGCAACATGAAGTCCGACGTGCTGATGCGCGTCTGGGACAAGTTCAAGGAGGCGGGAATCGGCATGCCCTACCCGCAGCGCGACATTCATGTGAAGCACTGGCCCGGCCCGCCGCCCGCGGCCGAAGCCGAGGCCGAAAAATAGGGACTGCCCCTATTTTTCGACGCCGGCGCGGATCTCCCGATAGATTTCGGCCAGCTCGCGGGCGTGCGCCGTCCATGAACGCTCGGCGATCACCCATTCGCGCGCGGCGCGGCCCAGCGTGGCGCGCAAGGCAGGATCGGCGTGGAGCTCCTCGATCAGCGCGGCGAGATGCGCGGGGTCCTCGGGGCGGCAGAGCCGGCCCCGCGTCCCGTCCTCAACGATCTCGGCGAGCGCGGGAAGGTCGCTCGCGATGACCACCTTCTCCATCGCCATCGCCTCGAAAGGCTTGAGCGGCGAAACCAGCTCGCACACCCGGCGCAGCTTGCGGACGATCGGGACGATGTCGGCGAGCGCGAGATAGGCGAGCACGTCGTCAGGCGCGACGCGGCCGGTGAGACGCACGCGATCGCCCAGCCCCGCCTCGGCGATCTGCCGCTCGAGCGCCGCGCGGCAGCGCCCGTCGCCGACGATGATCAGTCGCGCGGGAACGTCGCGCTCGCGCAGCAAGCCGATCGCGGCGATGACGTCGTCGAGCCCCTCATATTCGACGAGCGATCCCGCGTAGACCAGCGTGATGTCGCCCTGCTCGATGCCGAGCTCGGCCGCGAGCGACTCGTCGCGCGGCATCGGGCGGAAGCGCTCGGGATCGACGCCGTTCGAAAGGACGCGCGCACGCGCGCCCTCGCGCACGTTCGGCAACAGCTCGGCGCGCACCGCTTCGGTGATCGTCAGGACCAGGTCGGCCTCGTTGACAACGAAATGCTCCATGTCACGCTCGAAGGCGAAGCGTTCGGTCTCTTCCCAGCCCGCCGTCCGCGAGGCGGTCGACAGCTCCCAGAAGCCGCGCACCTCGTAGATGAACGCCGCGCCGATCGCGCGCGCGGCGATCAGCGCGGGGAGCGCGTTGCGATAGTTCGAGGCGGCGTGGACGATCGCGGGGGGATCGGCGCGGAAATGCGCGATCAGCGCGTCCGCCGAGGCGCGCATATGGCCGCCCGGATCGGCCTGGACGGGCGGTGCTGGCGAGCGGACATAGTCGATCGGCCCGACGCGGATCTCTTCGGCGAACTCGGCGTTGGGCGGCGCGCCGTCGCGATCCCAGGGAAAGCCCGGCCGCGTGTGGCAGGTTACGCGCTCGCCCGTCGCGGCGAGCGCGGAAAGCAGCGACTGGGTGCGGGTGGTGTAGCCCGACACGACCTCGGGAAGCGCGCTCGACGCGACATAGGCGACGCCGCCTTCGGGACCCGCGAGCGGCGCTGCGCCTCGCGACGGGAGCAGCGTTTCGAGCTCGCGCCGCAGCCCCAGCGCGAAGCGCAGCTCGCCGATCGCCTTCGAATCGGGCAGGTTGGCGACATCGGCGATGAGCTCGCCCGCGGGGCCGAGCTGTCCCCATTGAAACAGCCGTCTGGCGATCTGGCGAAGGCGGCGTTCAGAGGGATCGAACGCGAGCCCGAGCATGACGCACTCGCGCGCCAGTTCGGGCTCGGTGGCGCTCAGCGCCTCGGCGAAAGCGTCGAGCATGCGTCGATAGTCGGTCGGATCGGCGTAGCGCCAGAGCAGCGCGAGCCCCGCGAGCATGCCGTGCTCGGCGCGCGCCGCGAGCGCGGCCTCGACGATCCTGCGCCGCCACATCTCGCCGCTG
>JACMKH010000435.1 GCA_014380205.1 Sphingomonadaceae bacterium | reverse complement strand
GCCTCGCGCGCATAGTGAAGCGCGAAGCGCGGCGCGCCCTGGACGATCGGGACGCGCCAGAAGCCGAGCGGCCCGGGCCGCTCGGGATCGAAGCGGCGGCGCGTGCGGATGCTCCGCAGCGGCGGCGCGCGCTCGCCCACACTGCTAGATTGGAGCAGGACGATGATATAGACAAGAATACCTTCGAGTGAGAACAGCAGGAAGGGATCATCCTTGTCGAGCGAATAAGGGAAGTCGGCATCGTCTATCTCGAAGATCAGCTCGCCACGCGCGGCGCGGATGCGATTGTAGCGCGCGCCGTGGATGACGTTGTAGCTGTCTGCAAGAATCGTCAGCATCTCGCCTACGGTCCGCGCCGCGCCGAGCCGGTCGCGGATGAAGTCGGACGTGCCGAGCATCAGCGGACGGAGCGAGATGTGAATCGTCTCATCGCCCATCGACAGCGCGATCCGCTCGCTGAGCCGGAAATAATCACCGAGATGCGCCTCGCCGCGCGTGAAGAAATCGGTCGAGAGCCCCGCATCGGCGAGCACCCTCGCGACCGAAAGCTCCGCGCTTTCAATCAGCCGCCGCAGCGGCAGCAGGGTCGCGGGATCGAAGGCGAGATTGGCGGGGCGGGCGGTCATCGGTCGGCGGCATTCTAGCCGAATCCCGCTCGCCTGTCGCGTCAGGCGAAGATGTCGATCTTCTCGAGCGCGCGCGCGAGCTGCGCGGCGCCCGCCTCGGGCGAGTAATTGTCCGCGATGAAGGACAGCCCGCCCGCCGAGAGCGTGCGCCACAGGTCGTCGTCGGCGCACAGCCGCTCGACCCCCGTGACCCAGTCGTCGTCGGTCCGCGCGATTAGGCAGTGCGCGCCGTCGACCACCGCGAGCGCCTCGGCCGCGACGGGCGAGAGGATGCACGGCACGCCGTGCGCCATCGCCATCAGCACCTTGCCCTTGACACCGGCGCCCGAACGCAGCGGCACGACGCAAATCCTGTGGCGCGCGAACATCTCGCCGAGATCGGGCGCATGACCGCCGACCTCGACCTGGTCGCCGAGCGGGCCGGCCTTGTCCTCGCTCCAGTTCGATCCGTAGACGTGGAGCCTCACCCCCGGAAGGCGCGGCAGCGCTGCGCTGGCGAACCAGGCGACGGCTTCCGCGTTGGGCGGGTGGTTATGGCTGCCGAGGAAGCACAGATCGGACCGCCCGGCGCGATCGACCGCCTCGACCTCGATCGGCTGGACCCAGGGCATGCGATCGACCGGCGCCTCGCTGCCGAGCAGCGCCTCCATCAGCCCGACCTCGAAATCGCTGTAACTCAGCACGAGATCGAACTTGCGCGCGACCGCGAGCTCATGCTCGCGCAGCGCGTGCGCCTCGACCTCGGCTTCCCTGTCGCCCGCGATCAGCGCGGCGCGCATCTCGCGCAGGAAATGGAGATCGGCGACGTTGAGGATCACCTTCGCGCGCGGCGCGAGCGCGCGCACCGTGTCGAGCACGGGGCCGCCGACATTGTGGCGGTTGGCGAGCACGATATCGAACTCGGCCCCGCGCCGGCGCAGGAACTCGGCGATATCGGCCGCGAAGGGCGCCGTGATCACCTCAATGCCGAGCCGGTTGAGGTCGGTGACATAGCTGCCGAGGTTGGCGAGGTTGAGCGCGAAGAAGGTGACCTTGTAGCCGAGCCGCTGGAACAGCCGCATCTCCTGAACGCTCGCGAAGCCGCCCGCGTCATTGTCGGGGCGCGGGATCGACCAGTCGAGCACGAGCACGCGGCCGCGCGCCCGCCGGTCCTTCTGGAGATCGGGCTCGGCCCCCTCGGGGCCGTGATGGCGGAAGACGTCAGCCCAGCGGCGGCGGAACTTGGGCTCGTTCAATTTCTGGAAGCGCTTGTGCCCGGTCTCGGTCTCGACGTCGGTGCCGCCGGTGACGCCGCCGACGTGGTAGACCAGCGAGGTCGCGCAATAGATCGTCCTGAGGCCGATCTCGCGGACCGCGAAGCTGTACCAGGTGTCCTCGTAATAGGCGGGCCTGAGCTCGTCGGCGAAGCCGCCGATCCTGTCCCAGACCTCGCGCGGCGTGATCAGCGCGGCGCCTGAGAGATAATCGGCGTCGCGCGAATAGGAGAAGCGCGGCTCGGCGGCGTTCTGGCGGCGGCCGTAGTTCCACGGCGCGCCATTCTGCCAGATCAGCCCGCCCGCGTCTTGGAGCTGGCCGTCGGGAAAGAGCAGCTTTGAGGCGGCGGCGCCCGTCCCCGGGAAGATGTCGAACGCCGCGAGCAGCTCGTCGATCCAGCCCGCGGTGACTTCGACATCGTTGTTGAGGAACAGCAGATATTCGCCGCGCGCCTTTTCGACGCCCGACTTGCACGCGCCGATGAAGCCGAGCGCCGCCTCGTTGGTGACGACGGTGATTCCCTCGTGCGCGGCGAGCTCCTCGGCGGTGCGGTCGCTCGATCCGTCGTCGACGGCGATCACCTCGAACGCCGCCTCGTTGCGCGCGAACAGCAGCGAGGCGAGGCAAACGAATGTCGCGGCGTATTGATTGTGCGCGGGAACGATTACGCTGACCCGCGGAGCCTCGACCGGGGGGAAGCGCAACGGGAAATAGTCGCGGTTCTCGGCGATCCCGGCAGTGACCGCGTCGACGATCCGCGCGAGATGGCCGAGCAGCCAGCGCCGCTGCTCGTCGAGCGCGCCTCCGCCCGCGAAGTCTTCGAGCTGCGCGCGCATCGCGCGGAGCCGCGCGCCCGCGCGCCTGTCGAGCTCGCCCGGCAGCGGCGGCGCGCTGTAATGCGCGATCGTCCGCCACTGGGTGAGCGTCATCGGCAGCAGCATATATTCGATCGCGAGCCGCCTGAGGCCGGTGTCGTCGAGCAGCTCGAGCAGATGGCCGTTGCCGTCGAAGAAGCGCTCGGGGATGACAAGGCTCACCCAACGCATGCTCGGCCCCGCCGCGACATGCGCCGAGACGACATGCTCGCCGTCGACGAGCAGCCGGACGAAGCCGGTGTGTTGGCGGACCTTGGCGCGCAGCGTGCGGCTTTCGAGCGGGCCGATCACCGCCTCGATCCCGCGCTTCGCGTCCGCGCCGAGATCGAGCTCGAGCAGCGGCGCTTCGCCGTCGCCGCGCGTCACGCGGACGAGGCGATTGCCGTCGATCGCGCCTTCGCGAACCATGGGCGCCGCCCAGGCGCGCACCGCGCCCTTGCCGAGCAGCGCCTGATAGCCCTCGAAATGCGCGGGGCGCGGCTTCCACGGCGGAAGCTCGTTGCTCGTCGAGCACCAGAGCATCGGTTCGCCGATCCAGGCGTCGACGTGCGCGCCGGTCGGCATGTCCCCCTCGGTGGTGATCATCAGCATGCACGACATAGCGGTCGCGCCCGGCGGCGGCGTCGCCTCGAGCACGAGCTCGCTGTCGATCGCGCCGGTCAGCGGATGTTTCGGGGCGGCGACATCGACATTCGCGTCGGGAAGCCGCTGGCGCTCGGCGTCGAAGAACTCGCAGCGCAGCCCGATCCCGCAGCGCTGGGCGCGCAGCCGGACGCGAAACCGATAGGGCGCGCCGGGGATGACCGGGATACGCTTGCGCCAGACCGAGTCCTCGTAAACGATGAAATAACGGTTGCTGTCGTCGCCCGCCTCGCGCTGGACTTCGACGCGCAGCGCGCGGCGCGAGATCGGGGCGATGTCAGCGAACTCGCCCTCGACATCGACGGGGACGAGCGCGCGATCATCGTGCTTGGTGCGCCACGGCGAATCCGCGGCGCGGAAGTCCGAATCGGCGAGCAGGTTGACGCGTTCGAGGATCTCGCCCGGCGCCGCGGGCGCGAAGGCGCCGTGCCGTTCGAGCTGGAGGCCCGCCCCGGCGACGTCCGCGTCGGCATGGATGAATACCTTGCCGTGCTTGATGTCGATGAGCCCGACGCGACCCGCGTCGGCGCTGATCGGCGGCGCGTCCGCCATTCATTCGCTCCCGAATTTCCGCCTTTGTTCGCCCTTGCAGCAAGGGCCTTGCGCTGACAAGGGCGGCTCAGGCGGTCGCGAGCTCCTTGAGCGGCCGCTCGCTGTCGGCGAGCGCGGCCTTGTCGGGGGCGAGCCGGTCGAGCACGAGCTTCCTACCCTGGACATAGTCCTTGGTCGCGTTGACGCAGTCGAGCGCGATCACGCGGCCCGCCTTCAGGTAGATCACCGAGAAGCTGCGATTCGCTGGGTCGCCGCGCAGCACGGTCTCGTCATGGCCGATCGACAGGCCCACGGTCTGGAGCTTGAGGTCGTACTGGTTCGACCAGAACCAGGGGACGGCGTCGTAGGGCGCGGGCGCGCCCGCGATATGCTTTGCCGCGGCGCTCGCCTGGTCGTTGGCGTTCTGGACCGATTCCAAGCGGATCACGGCACCCTCGGCGAAACCGTTGGCGTGGGCGGCGCAATCGCCGACCGCGTAGATGTCGGGGAGGCTCGTGCGGCAATGCTCGTCGACATGGACGCCGTTGCCGCCCTCGGCGCCCGCCGCGAGCAGCGGCTCGACCGCGGGGACGATGCCGATGCCGACGATCACCATCTGGGCGGGGATGATCTCGCCGTCGTCGAGCTGGACGCCGGTGACGCGCCCCTCGGTCCCCTCGATATCATAGACCGCGATACCCGTCCTGAGATCGACGCCGTGCGCGCGGTGCTCGGCCTCGTAGAAACGCGACAGATCCTCGCCCGCGACGCGCGCGAGCACGCGGGGCAACGCTTCGAGCAGCACGACGTTCTTGCCGAACTTGGTCAGCACGGCGGCCGCCTCGAGCCCGATGTAGCCGCCGCCGATCACCACGACCTGGGCGACGCTGTCGAGCTCGCGCAGCATCGCATCGACATCGGCGCGCGTCCGCACGGCGTGGACGCCCCTGAGGCCGTCGCCCGCGCAGCCGAGCCGGCG
>JACMKH010000434.1 GCA_014380205.1 Sphingomonadaceae bacterium | reverse complement strand
GCTCGGCGCGGGCGGCAGCCCGCCGTTCGAGGCGCAGGCGGCAAGCGTGAGCAGCGGCGCGGCGAGGCTAGCGCGTGATTTCATCGGCGAGCAGCCCGACCGAGAGCGCGTAGAAGTTCGAGCAGTTGTAATCGAGGATCACGCGATAGTTGTTGGTCAGCAGATAGGCGGTGTTGCCCGGCCCGTCGGGCTCGAGCAGGCTCGCCATCATGCCGTCGTCGGGCCAGCCGCCGCCCTGCGGGACGATCCCGCGCGCGCGCCATTCGGCCATGGTCAGCCAGCGCGAATGGCGCTCGTGGACGCGCGGGCAGCGCGTCGCGTTGGTGCGGTTGGCGATCGCGGCGCGATCGAAGCTCCTTGGCACATTGACCGCGATCCCCCAGGGCTCGCCGCGCCGCCAGCCCGCGTTCTCGAGATAGTTGGCGATCGAGGCGAGCGCGTCGGCCTCGCTGCGCCAAATCTCGGCGCGCCCGTCGCCGTCGCCGTCGACCGCGAGGCGGAGATAGACGCTCGGCAGGAACTGCGGATAGCCGAACGCCCCCGCCCAGCTTCCGACCAGAGTCGAGCGCGGAATGCCCCGGTCGATCATCTCGAGCGTCGCGATCAGCTCGGGCTCGAACAGTGCGCGGCGGCGGCCTTCATAAGCCAATGTCGCGAGGCTGCGCGCGAGATCGAAATCGCCGGTGAAGCTGCCGTAGCCCGTCTCGTGGCCATAGATCGCGATCGCGACCTTGCCGGGCACGCCGAAGCGCCGCTCGATCTCGACGAGGCGCGGACGAAGCCGCTGATAGGTCGTCCGCCCACCGCCAATCCGCTCGGCGTTGACGTGGGTCGCGCGATAAGGGGCGAACGGCGGGATCGGCGAATCGATCGGCCCGCCGGGCTGGTCGCGATCGAGCGCGACGACGCGCGGGTTGTAGGTCAGCGTCGGCAGCACCGCGTCGAGCGTGCGCGCGCTCACCCCCTGCGCGAGCGCGCGTCCGTGCAGTTCGGCGAGATAGGCCCGAAAACCTGGCTCGCTCTGCGCGGTCGCGGGGCCGCTTCCGGCGAGCGCGATCAGGGCCAGCAACGCGGCCCGCAGCCATGAACGCATCTATCGCCCTCCTCGCCCGCGCCTTGCCACAGCCGCGCGCCGAGGTGAATCCCCTTTTCGCGCTCGCCTTGGACAATCGCGCGAGCCCGCGATAAGCGCGCGCGGCAAGGACAGGTGGCCGAGTGGTTGAAGGCAGCGGTCTTGAAAACCGCCGTGGGTTCGCGCTCACCGTGGGTTCGAATCCCACCCTGTCCGCCAGTAGCCGCGCCCCTCGCGGCAGCGGAGAATCTGTTTGGATTTCGCGATCACCCTGTCGGCGCTCCAGCCCTTCCATCATATCGAGCCGACCTCGCCCCCCGCCACGCTCCGCCGCCGCGTCGACCGGCTGCTCCACGCGCACGCTCCTATCGAGGGCGAGACGCCGCTCGAGTTCGTCGAGATCGATTTCGACGCGCCCGGCGACACGCGCTCGCGACGCTTCCAAAAGCACGCCTGGCGCACGATCGGCCCGATCTTCGCGCTCCACGCCTTTTTCGGCGACGAGCGCTGGCTGCGGCTCGCGCGCCATTACGCCTCGCGCTGGATGGAGGCGCTCGATCGCGCGCCCGAGCCGCACGACGAGGCGCCCGGCGGCGAGGGGGTCAACCATTTCGCCTGGTACGACATGGCGGTGGGGCTGCGCGCCTCGCGGCTCGCCTATCTGCTCGACCGACTCGCGCGCGCGCCGGATCGCGACGAGGCGCTGATCGACCAATATGCGCACATGCTCGCGCGCCATCTTGATTTTCTCACCGACGAGGCGAATTTCGCGCGCCATTCCAACCATGGCATGTTCGAGGCGCTGGGCTATCTCTCGGCGTGCCGGCGCTTTCCCGACACGCCGTGGATCGCCGCGCACGCGCCGCGCGCCGAGGCGATGTTCGCCGAGATGGTCGCGCAACAGTTTCACCCCGACGGCGTTCACCGGGAGCATTCGCCGGGCTATCACGATTATTTCGTCCAGCTCTTCCACAGCGGGCTGATGGACGGGCTGCTGAGACCCGCCGACTTCCCCGAGGGCCTGCTCGAGGCGGCCGAGCAGGCGCTGTTCTGGATGGTCGCGCCCAACGGCACGTTGCTCGCCTTCGGCGATACCAATCCCAAGCCGGCTGGGCGCGGGCTGTGGCGGATCGAGGGCGAGCGCGAGCGCGCCTTCGCCGCGAAGCTGCGCTACGGCTGGCGCAGGCGCAGGGACGAGATCGGCGCCAAGCTCTATCCCGACGCGGGACTCGCCTTCATCCGCGCGCGCGGCAAGGAGGGGACGCGCAGCTATCTCGCGTTCAACGGCGGCTTCCATTCGCGCGTCCACAAGCAGGCCGACGATCTTTCAATGGTGTGGTTCGAGGGGGGCGACGCGATCCTCGCCGATCCGGGCAGCTACGGCTTCCTCGGCCGCACCGAGCCGGGCAGCGCGCTCCACGAGGCAGGCTTCTGGTACGGCGACCTCAAGCGAGTCTATGTCGAGACCACGGCCGCGCACAATTGCGTCGAGATCGACGGAAGAAGCCACCCGCGCCGCGACGCGCCGCCCTACGGCTCGGCGATCGCGCGCGTCCGCG
>JACMKH010000433.1 GCA_014380205.1 Sphingomonadaceae bacterium | reverse complement strand
GGGCTGGGCCTCGCGCTCGCGCTCTCCTCGACCGCGCTCGTGCTGCCGATGGCGGGGACGCGAAGCCCGGTCGGCCGCGCCGCGTTCGGGATGCTGCTGTTCGAGGATGTCGCGCTCGTGCCGATCGTGTTTCTGCTTGGTGCGCTCGCGCCGCAGGCAGCCGACGCGGGGTTCGGGGCGCTGCTCCGCACGGTCGTGCTGGGGCTGCTCACGATCGTCGCGTTGATGGCGTTCGGGCGCTATGCGCTGCCCCGGCTGTTCGCGCGCGCTGCGCGCACCAAGAGCCCCGAACTGTTCCTCTCGGTGAGCCTGCTGATCGTGATCCTCGCGAGCCTGATCACCACCGCGGTGGGCCTGTCGCCGATCGTCGGCGCGCTGATCGCGGGTCTGCTCATCGCCGAGACCGAATATCGCGGCGAGGTCGAGGTGATCACCGCGCCGTTCAAGGGGCTCGCGCTCGGTGTTTTCCTGATCACGATCGGGATGAGCGTCGATTTCGCGATGATCGGCGCGAACTGGCCCGCGCTGCTCGGCGCGCTCGCCGGCGTGCTGATCATCAAGACGCTGGTTACGGCGCTGCTGCTGCGGCTGCGAGGGGCCAAGCGCGCGGTCGCGATCGAGACCGGGCTGCTGATGGCCTCGCCCTCGGAAACCACGCTGATCGTACTCACCGCCGCGATGGCCGCGCAGGTGATTAACCCCGCCGACGCGGCCTTCTGGCAGATCGTGACGGCGGTCGGCCTCACCATCACCCCCCTGCTGGCGATGCTCGGCCATATCGCCGCGCGGCGCGCCGAGCTGCGCGACGCGGGCGCGCAGGGCGCACTCGTCGAGGAGGCGAGCCCGGATCCGCGCGCGATCGTCATCGGCTTCGGGCGCGTCGGCCAGCTCGTCTGCGACATGCTCGCGCGCCACGGAAAGCGCTATGTCGCGATCGATTCGGACATCGACACGGTGATCGACGGCCGCGCGGCGGGCTTTCCGGTGATCTTCGGCGATGTCGCGCGGCCCGACATGCTTCGCCATCTCGAACTCGAGCGCGCGAGCGCGGTGGTGCTGACGATGGACGATCCCGTGCAGCTGGTCGCGCTGGTGACGCGCATCCGCGCCGATCATCCCGCGCTCACCCTCGTCGCGCGCGCGCGCGACGCCGACCATGCCGCGCAGCTTTATCGCGCGGGGGCGACCGACACCGTCCCCGAAACGCTCGAATCGTCGCTCCAGCTCTCCGAGGCCGCGCTCGTCGCGCTCGGCGTCGCGATGGGCCCGGTAATCGCCTCGATCCATGAGAAGCGCGACGAGCTGCGCGCCGAGATCATGTCGAAGGGCGAGCTCGACTACGAGCCCTCGCTCAAGCCGCGGCGGCTGAGAGATGCGCAAGCGGAGACCTAGCTCGGCTCATAGTCGCTGTAGAATGTTCGCCCGCGTTTGATCCACAGGACGCCTTCCGCGTTCGTGTCATCTTGGTCGAGTTCACCGCTGTCGATTTCGAGCGTCTCAGGAACAGCGTCACGCTCGAAACGCCGGATGAGCGTCAATGCTCGCACTTTGTTGAATGCCGCGACATGGTACGTCGCATAGAATCCGTGACCGCCGAACCGCCTGCCATCGCGAACCCTGCCGTGAACAAATAGCTGGCCCCGCCGACCGGCGACGCGCCCCATGCGCCCGGCGTTGAAGCCAATGGCGCGAATCGCACCTTGCCCTTCTCGGCACAGTCCGATGGCGCGGTCCGCGAGCCGCCCTGAAAGGTCAGACCAGCCGCAACGAGCAAAGGCGTAGGCGAGCCAGCCGGTTGCCGACCCCAGCGCCCGCGCCATATGCTCGAGAATCGTGCGGCGATAAGCCCAGCCGAGCGGCTCCCCGGCAACCGGTTCGCCGGACTCCTCGGCATCGCTCATGCCGTGGCAGGCGCGTCCGCAAGCGCCTCGCGAACGGCCGCCACCGCCTCCCGCGCTTTCGCGCCGTCAGGTCCGCCGCCCTGCGCCATGTCAGGACGGCCGCCGCCGCCTTTGCCGCCCAGCACCTCGACGCCGGTCTTCACCAGATCGACAGCGCTGATCTTGTCCTTCAGATCGTCGGTGACGCCGACAACGAGCGAGGCCTTGCCGTCT
>JACMKH010000432.1 GCA_014380205.1 Sphingomonadaceae bacterium | reverse complement strand
CGCGGCTCGAGGCGCTCGGGCTCGCGCGGCTTCCCGATGCGCGGCGCAAACCCACCGCGACGATCGAAACGGCGGTGCGCGGCGCGCACGACGACGGCGATTTCGCGCAGCAATGCGCCTATCGCGCCGACGAGCTCGCCGTCGCCGGACCCTTTCCGGGCGCGGGCGTGATCGTTGGGGCCGTCGCGAGCCTCATCGGATGAGCGAGCCGCCCTTCATCAGCGTGCTCATCAACAACTTCAACTATGCGCGCTTCCTGCGCGCGGCGGTCGATAGCGCGCTCGAGCAGGACTATCCCGCGTTCGAGGTGGTCGTGGTCGACGACCGCTCGACCGACGATTCGCCCGCGATACTCGCGAGCTACGGAAACCGCATCCGCCCGCTCCATCTCGAGCGCAATGGCGGCCAGGCCCATGCCGTCAACCACGGCTTTCCGCTCTGCCGCGGCGCGCTGATCGCGATGCTCGACGCCGACGACGCCTTCCTCCCCGGTAAGCTCGCCGCCGTCGCCGAGGCCGCGGCGCGCGCGCCCGAGGCTCTGATGATCTGCGACCGCGTCCAGCAGATTACCGCCGACGGCGCGCGCTGGGGCAAGCCGATCCCGCAGCAGCTTCCCGCAGGCGACATCAGGGCGCGCGCGGCGCGGCGCGGGGGCATCTGGGAATGCCCGCCGATGTCGGGACTGACGTTCCGCCGCTCGCTGCTCGAACGCCTGCTGCCCGAGTCCGCGCTGCCGCATCGCGTCTCATTCGATCACTATCTCGCCAACATCGCCGCGCTGACCGCGCCGATCGCCGCGCTCGACGCGCCATGGACGCTCCGCCGCCTCCACGGCCGCAACAAATACAAGCATCCCGCGCGGATCGAGCGCCAGCGCTGGACGCTCGACGACGACATGCGCCGGATCGAGCGGATGAGTTTTTTCATCAACCAGGGGCTGGCGAAGCTCGGCGAGCCGGTGCGCGTCGCGCCCGACCGCAAGCTCTGGTACGCAACGGTGCGCTACTGGGCGGGCGAGATCGGCTTTGGATCGCTGCTGCGCACCTGGCTTCCGCGCCCGCCCGACCGCAACCCCGCGCGGCTGTTCCGCTCGCTGCGCCAGACGCGGCTCCAGAGGAAGCGGATCAGGGCGCGGGACGGGTAGCGCGCGCGCCCTGGAACCAGGCGCGGATTTCGGCCTCGCACCACCCCGCGCCGAAATGGCGCACCGAATGAATCGCGCTCTTGGCCTGCGCGTGAAGCGTTGGCGGATCGAAGGGGAGGCCGCGCCATTTGACGCCGAGCGGATCGCCTTCGCTCGCGAACTCGCCGAGCGTGAAGCCGAGCGAGCGGACGACGAGCGCGAGCAATATGTCCTCGCCGAGCCGCGACGCCTCGAACGCGGGATGGCCGAGGCGCTCGGCGGCGATCGCGGCGTCGAGAGCGCGCCGATGGATCAGGCTGACGCAGCCGTTGGCGTGCTCGGCGTCGCAATAGCCGTGCGCCTTGGCGTCGATCCACAGCGCCATTAGCAGGCGGCCGAGCGGATCGTCGCGCGACGCCTCGGCGCGCAGGATCGCGGCCGGATAGGAGACGTCGCGCGCGCTGCCCTCGCTCGCGAAGGCGCACGCACCAAGCAGGCCGATCCTGGGATCGGCAGCGAAGCGCGCGGCGGCGGCCTCGGGGATGCCAGGGCCGGTGATCAGCGCGTCGACATCGACGCGGAAGGCGATCTCGCAATCGAAGCGCGCGATCGCCTCGCGGAACGCCATGCCCAAGGTTACCGCGAGTGGGCCGTAGGTGGTGCTCGGGGCGGGACGCTCGACCAGCGCGGTGGCGGCGTCGCGGACCGATTCGGGCGGCGGCGCGCCGGCGTTGGCCGCGAAGACGATCGGTG
>JACMKH010000431.1 GCA_014380205.1 Sphingomonadaceae bacterium | reverse complement strand
GCTGGCCCGCGCTCGCGCCCGCCGCGCTGGTCGCGCTCGCGGCGATCGCGCTCGCCCCTGCCGACCCGGTGCCGGCAAGCGCGGACCGTGCCGAGGGCGCGCTGGGGGCCGAGCCGTTCAGCGAGGACCGGCTCGCCGCGCTGCGCGCCGAGCGGCGCCCGATCTTCGTCTATTTCACCGCCGACTGGTGCGTCACCTGCAAGGCCAACGAGGCCGGCGCGATCGCCCGCGCCGAGGTCGCCGAGGCGTTCGCGGCGAACAACGTCGCGGTGCTCGTCGGCGACTGGACCGGCGGCGATCCCGCGATCGGGCGCTTCCTCGAGGCGCATGGGCGTTCCGGGGTGCCGCTGTATCTGTGGTATGCGCCGGGCGGCGAGGCCGAGATATTGCCGCAGGTGCTGACGCCGGGAGCCTTGACGGGGTTGGTGGGTTGAAATCAAAGCAAGCAGGAGACGCTCATGCGCCATTTCGCCATCATCGCCGCCGCCGCCGCGGCCTTCGCTCTCGCCGCGCCCGCCGCCGCCGATCCCGTGATCGGCCGGGTCGCGCAGGATTTCAGGCTGACCAACTCGAACGGCCAGGAGGTCCAGCTGTCGCAGTTCCGCGGGCGGACGATCGTGCTCGAATGGAACAACCCGGGCTGCCCCTATGTCCAGCGCCACTACGACACCGGCAACATGCAGCGCACTCAGGCCGAGGCCGAGCGGCGCGGCGTGGTATGGCTGACGATCAACTCGGGCGCCGAAGGGCGGCAGGGTTTTATGCGCGGTCCCGAAGCCAACGCCTTCGTCGCTCGTGTCTCCTCGCGCGCCGACCATTATCTGCTCGATCATCGCGGCGTCGTCGGCCGAGCCTATGACGCGGCGACCACGCCCCAGATGTTCGTGATCGATGAGGGAGGCGTGCTGCGCTACAACGGCGCGATCGACGACGCGCCGCACGCGAGCGCAGTCGAGACCTCCTCGGCGACCAACTATGTCGTGGCGGCGCTGCGCAGTCTCGAGGCGGGGCGCGCGGTCGATCCCGCGACGAGCCGGCCCTACGGCTGCTCGGTCAAATACGCCGATGAGGCGGGCAATTAACGGGGGGTGATCCGTTAGCCTCCGCGTTCTCGCCTATGAGAACGGAGGCCGCTCGCCGCGGCCGGGCGGAGGACGAACGATGAAGCTTTGGAAATTGACCTGGGTCGCGCTCGCGGCACTGGCGGCGGCGTGCGGGCCGTTGGGCGAAAGCGCGGCGCGCGAGGACGACGAGGAGGCCGAGGAGCGCTCGGCGGACGCGGATCGCGACACGCGGTCGCCCGCCAAGAACGCGGACGCGGCGGCGATGCCCGAGGCGCCGGCGGAAGCCCCGCTCGCGGGCGAATGGCGGCTCGACGGATCGGTGATGGGGCGGGTCGACGCCGGCGTGTTCCGCATCTTCGACGTCACCCAGGTGATCTACGAGGATGGCGTCGCCGATATGACGGGCCGGATCGAGGCGACCGACGGCGAGGAATCGGCGTCGTTCAGCATCGAGGCGGTGGGCAGCTGGACGCGCGACGGCGATCGCGTGCAGTCCCGGATAAGCGAGGTCACGGTGACCCCTGAGCAGAGCGGCGCCGACTATCGCGAGGCGGCGCGGCTGCTCGAGATCGCGATCCGCGAGCAGCCTTCGACGAGCTATGACATCATCGAGCTCGACGCGGGGACCTTGCGCCTGCGCAACATTTCGGACGGGACGGTCGAGAGCTACACGCGGTAGCGGCATTCCTCGTCTTCGGGGGACCGCGGGAAGCTCGGGGCTTTCCATCGCCCCGCGAATCCCTGTATCGGCCGTACGCGCCAAATCAGTGGCTTGTGAGCACGAAACGGGGAACGGGTGACCAGCGAATTTTCACGCGTCGAGGCCTTCGCCGGGCTCGACGAAGAGGGGCTCGCCGCGCTCGCCACGGCGTCGCGGCTGATCGCGGTCGGCGGAGGCGAATATCTCGTGCGCGAGGGCGAGGAGGCCGACGCGCTCTACATCGTCTCGACCGGGCGCTTCTTCGTCCAGCTCGCCAACGGCCTCGTCGTCGCCGAGATCGGCGCGGGCGAGCCGGTCGGCGAGCTCGCCTTTTTCTCGGGAGTCCCGCGCACCGCCGATGTCCGCGCGATGCGCGACAGCACCGTGTTCGCGCTCACCCGCGAAGCCTATGACGCGATCGTCGCCGAGCATCCCGACATCGAGCACGCCATCCTCGCCGCCGTCGCGGGCCGGCTCGCGCGGGCGACGCGGCACAGCGCGGCGATGGAGGCCAAGGCGGGCAAGGTGATCGCGCTGATCCCCGCGGCGGGATCGGCCTTCCCCGAGGGTTTCGTCGAATCCTTGGCCGCCGCGGTCGCGCGCCACGGCGAGGCGCGCATCGTCTCGCCCGAGGAGCGTCCCGAGGGCGTCGACTCGGAGAGCCCCGGCTTCGGCCGCTGGCTCGGCGAGCTCGAGCATGGCAGCGACCGGCTGCTGCTCGTCGCGGGTGAAGAGGAGGGCTGGAACCGCGCGATCAGCCGCAACGCCGACGCGCTGGTCATCGCCGCCCCGCTCCAGGGCGAAAGCCGCGCGCTCTCGCCGCTCGAGGAATATGCGCTGCCGCTGTTCCTGCGCGACGACGTCCATCTCGTGCTGTGGCGGCCCAGGCGCGACGACCCGATCGGCGGCAGCCTCGCCTGGCTCGCGGATCGCGAGGTCAAGCTCCACCATCATCTCGGGCTCGACAGCGAGTCCGATTTCGCCCGCGTCGCGCGCTTCCTCACCGGCAAGGCGGTCGGCGTCGTGCTCGCGGGCGGCGGCGCGCTCGGCTGCGCGCACATCGGCGTGATGCAGGGGCTGATCGAGAGCGGCGTTCCGATCGACTTCTACGGCGGCACGAGCGCGGGCGCGGCGATGGGCGGCGCGCTCGCGCGCGGGCTCAGCCCCGACGAGACCATCGACCAGATGGAGGCGATGTTCATTCTGGCGAAAGCGATGAAGAAGATCACGCTGCCGATCCACTCGATCCTCGATCCGCGCGTGTTCGATCGCGAGCTCGAGAAGCGCTACGGGACCCAGGACATCGCCGACCTGCCGTATAATTTCTTCGGCGTCTCGACCAACCTCTCGACCAACAGCGTCTATGTCCACCGCCGCGGGCCCTTGTGGCAGGCGGTGCGCGCCTCGGGCTCGCTGCCGACGATCCTGCCGCCGCTGATCAGCGACGAGGGCGATGTGCTTGTCGACGGAGGCGTTCTCGACAATATCCCCACCGGCGTGATGCGCCAGTGCAAGGCCGGCCCCAACATCGTCGTCACCTTGCGCGGCGAGGAGGAGGAATGGCGCGTCACCGCCAAATACGGCGGGCTGCGCACCCCCTTCCAGCTCGTCCGCGACGTCGTCCTCCGCCGCAAGGCGCGCAACGATTTCCCCGGCATCGTCGAGGTGATGTCGCGCTCGATGGTGGTGACCAGCGCCGCCGCGGTCCGCGCCAATCTGAGCCAGGCCGACGTACTGCTCAACCCGCCGATCCACCAGGGGATGCGGATACTCGACTGGCACCTGGGCAAGAGCCTGTCTGAGCAGGCGAGGGAATATACGGTGGCGCGCGTGGAGGAGGACCCGGCGCTGGCGGCGTTGAAGGCGGAATAGCTGTTTGGGATTGCCGTGCACGCCTGTGCCCCGCGTCACACCGAATCGCTTGAGCGTGCCCTAACTCCCCTCCCACAGCAGGAGGACGCACATGCTTTATCACGTATCGCTCGAGGCCGATGATCCCCGCCACGTCGCCGAAATCTTCGCCGAGATCTGGGGCGGGGTCGCGATGCCCTTTCATCCCGTGGGCGAGGATTCGTGGTGCGCGTTCGCGGGGGACGAGCGCAACACCATGGTCGAATTCTATCCGCGCGGCTGCGAGCTCCACGAGACGCCGGGCGACGCCGACGCGCACGGCCGGCTCGCGCCGAGCCCGCGCAGACGCAGCGGGACGCATGTCGCGCTCGCCACCGATCTCGATCTCGACGAGGTGCTCGCGATCGCCGCGCGCGAGGGCTGGCCCGCCAAATACAGGAAGCGCGACGGCGTTTTCGGCGTCATCGAGATGTGGGTCGAGGGCTGCCAGATGGTGGAATGGCTGACCCCCGCGATGGTCGTCGAATACCTCGATCACGTCACCATCGACGGCTGGGCGCGCGCGGTCGCGGCAAGCCGCGAGATGCGCATGGCGGCGTGATCAGGAGGCTTCGGGCTCCGCGTCGGGCGCGAGCATCCTGACCTCGGGATAGGGCAGGACCAGCTCGCCGTCGGGCGCGGCGGTGAAGCTGGTCTGGGTGGGATAGGCGAACTCGAGGCCTTCCGCGTTGGAGCGCGCGAGGATCGCGACGCCGACCGCGTGACGCTTGGCGTAAACCTCGTCCCAGTCGGGGCTGAGCACGTCGAACTCGACCTCGTAGTCGAGCGAGCTCGCGCCGAAGCCGATGAAACCCGCGCGGACGAACTCGGCGCCGTTCGCCTCGATCACCTCGCGCAGCATCTCGGGAATCCGCGCCGCGACCTCGGGCGGCGTCTGGTAGATCACGCCGATCGGAAACTTGATCCGCCGTCGCTCGAGCCGCGTCATGTTCGAGATCTCGCGGTCGAGCAGCAGCGAGTTGGAGATGATCTTCTCCTCGCCGGTGATCGCGCGCACGCGCGTGGTCTTGAGCCCGATCTTCTCGACCGTGCCGCTGGTCGTGTCGTATTGGATCGAATCGCCCTTGCGAAAGGGCTTGTCGAAGATGATCGCGAGCGCGGCGAACAGCTCCTTGAAAATGTCCTGCGCTGCGAGTCCGATCGCGATGCCGCCGATGCCGAGCCCCGCGACGAGGCCGGTGACGCTGACCCCGAGATTGTCGAGCACGACGATCAGCGCGATCGCGAACACGCCGGCGGTGACCGCGATCCGAATCAGCGTCATCGCGCTGCCCAGCGTCTCGGCCGAATGCTCGCTCGACTGGGTGCGGTATTCGATGATCCCGAGGATCACCTCGCGCACCCAGATCGCAACCTGGAGCACGGTGGTGATCGTGAAGATGAAGACGATCGTGCGGTGAAGCGTCGGCGGCGTCGCGGCGAACTCGCTGACCAGCCTCGCCGCGACGATGACCATGAACCACTTGCGCGTCCGCACGAGCACGCGCCCGATGATCGCGCGCACGCTGAGCTCGTCCTCGACGCGCTCGCACAGCCGCCGTCCGATGTAGCGCATCGCCTCGAGCAGCAGATAGACGACCGCCCCCGCCGCGAGCGCGATGACGGTCTGCACCCAGTGATCGCCGAACCACGCGATCGTCGCGCGCCAGAGCTCGCCGATGTGCTGGGGGATCGAAAGGCGCGGCTTGGCGGCGGCGGCGGCCGCGAACAGGTCCAGCATGATGTCCTTGTCCGGTCAGGCGGCGCGCGCGGAGGCTCCGGCGCGCTCGGCCAGTTGATCGAGGAACGCGATCAGCCCGCGTTCGTGGCGCGACAGATATTTGGTCGCGCGCGGCAGGGTCAACCCCCCGAATTGCGCGCGCGCGCCTGCCTTGCAGAGCTCGAGCAGCGCGGGGTGGACATAGGATTTGCGCGCGATCGCGGGAGTGTTGCCGAGCGCCTCGGCGACCGGCTCGAGCAGCGCGGCGAGGCTCAGCGGCGCATCCCCCGCGTCGGCGAGCGCGATGAAGGCGATCACGCTCGCGCCCCAGGTGCGGAAATGCTTGGCGGTGAAGTCGCCCCCCATCGCCTCGCGGATATAGTCGTTAACCTCGGCCGATCCGACCGCCCGGCGCACGCCGTCCGCGTCGAGATACTGAAAGAGCTGCTGGCCAGGCAGGTCCTGGCAGCGCTTGACCATCCGCGCGAGGCTGCGATCGTTGATCGTCAGCCGGCGCATCTTGCCCGATTTGGCCTTGTACTCGAGCATGAGCCTGGACCCCGCGAACCGCGCGTGGCGATCGCGCAAGGTCGTCGCGCCAAAGCTCTTGTTGGCCTCGGCATATTCGCGGTTGCCGATGCGGACGTGGCCCGCGTCGAGCAGCCGGACGATCGCCGCGAGCACGGCTTCGCGTGTCGGCGCGCGGCTCGCGAGATCGCACTCGACGCGCGCGCGGATCAACGGCAGCGCGCGCCCGAAATCGACGCAGCGCTCATATTTGGCGGCGTCCTGGGCAGCGCGGAAGTCCGCGTGATAGCGGTATTGCTTGCGCCCGCGGTCGTCGTAGCCGGTCGCCTGGATGTGGCCGTGCGGCGAGGGGCAGAGCCAGACGTCGCTATAGGCCGGCGGCACCGCGAGCCGGTTGAGCCGGTCGATCTCCTCGCGGTCGGCGATCCGCTCGCCCTTGGCGTCGAAATACTGCCAATAGCGCCCGCGCTTGCGGCGCGAGATGCCGGGGAGCGAATCGTCGACATAGGCGAGCCTGGGCATGATGCGCGAAACGCGAGGGGCCGGTGCATCGTTCCAGCCGCGCGGTCAGCCGAACCAACGCCTTAGCCAGCCACCGCCGCCGCCTCCTATCCGCGCCGCCTCCTCGGCGACGAACTCCGCCTGGGTCTCCGAGGGCGGGGGGAAGTGGCCCTTGCCCCAGTCGCCGAGGATCAGGCGGAAGCGGCCGTCGTCGCCCGGGGCGGTCGAGACGCCCAGTGCTTGGGCGAGTGGCGCGAGATGGTCCTCGACATGCGCGTCGTGGACGTTCTGGCAATAGACGATGCGGCCCTTGGGCGGGTCGCGCGTGAGGTCGCCGATGTCGCGGACCAGCGCGCGCGCCGCGTCATTGTCCGCGCGGCCCCAGCCGTGTCGCGCCCAAGGCTTGATCCGGCCCCATGTAAATCGCTCCAAGATAACTTGCGGGTTCATCACCACGCTGACGTCGCCGTCGCGCGCGTAGCGGAGCGCGGCGGTGCCGCCCGCGCTGTTGCCCCAGAGCAGGCGGCGCTCCGAGCCCAGCAGCGCGTCGAGCTTGTCGAGGATCGGGGGGAGCTCGCTCAGCAGCTCGCAATGGCGGTTGCCGAGGAACCAGCCCGTGCGGACATCCTCGTGGAGATAGAGCGAGGGATCGGAGAACAGCACCTGATTGAGCCGGCGCGGCGCGATGCGGCGGCCCTGGAAATAGGGAACGGGGCGGCGCGTCACCGGACTCTGCGCGGCGTGGAAGCCGTAGAAGGTCGCGGGCGCGCGGCGGTTCCTGACGAGCATGCCGAGCTCGACCGCGCCGTAGTCGATCAGGTGCAGCCCCGACCGCAGACGATCGAGCGCGAAAAAACCCGCGCGATCGTGGCGAAACACCGGCTCGCGCCAGCGGCGATAGTCGGTTTCGACGGGGAAGGGCATGGACGCGAGCTATCCGCGAGAGGCGCGTTGCGTCCAATGCTTTGTGCTATGCGCGCCGCCATGCCGCGCCACCTCAGAGCCGACCAGGCGCTCGTCGAGCGCGGGCTCGCCGAGAGCCGCAGCCGCGCGCAGGCGCTGATCCTCGCCGGCAAGGTGTTCTCGGGCGAGCGGCGGATCAACAAGGCGGGCCAGCCGGTGGCGGGCGATGCGCCGCTCGAGGTGCGCGGGCGCGACCATCCCTGGGTGTCGCGTGGCGGGATCAAGCTCGCGCACGGGCTCGCGCATTTCGGATGGAGCGTGGAAGGCGCGGTCGCGCTCGATGTCGGCGCCTCGACCGGCGGGTTCACCGACGTGCTGCTCGCCAATGGCGCAGTGCGCGTCTACGCGGTCGATTCGGGGACCAACCAGCTCGCGTGGAAGCTGCGCCAGGATGAGCGGGTGATCGTGCTCGAACGGACTAACGCGCGCCATCTCACCGCCGCCGAGATTCCCGAGCCGATCGGCCTGATCACTTGCGACGCGAGCTTCATATCGCTCGCCAAGGTGCTCGAAACCCCGCTGACTTTCGCGCGGGCCGGCGCGCGGCTGATGGCGCTGATCAAGCCCCAGTTCGAGGCGGGGCGGAGCGAGGTCGGCAAGGGCGGCGTCGTCCGCGATCCCGCCGTCCATGCGCGCGTCTGCGACGAAGTCCGAGGCTGGCTCGAAAGCGTCGGCTGGCGCGTTGCCGGCGTCACGCCCAGTCCCATTACGGGACCCGAGGGCAATGTCGAATTCCTGATCGGCGCGGAGCGCTTGGAAAGCGCGAGGATTTGAGGCTATCGCGGCGCTTCCGGCAGGGAGGACCAAGCTCGATGGGCGGCATCGCATCCAGAGGCCAGCTGCGCATGTCGTTCCTGCGCTGGGCGCTGGTGATCGTTCCGCTGGTCGTTCTGCTCGGCTATCTCTCGGGGATGCTGGCGGGCTCGACCGGCGAGAGCCGCTGGTACGCCGCGCTTGCGAAGCCCTCGTTCCAGCCGCCGAGCGCGCTGTTCGGGATCGTCTGGCCGATCCTCTATGCGCTGATGGGGCTCGCGCTTGCGATGGTGCTCCATGCGCGCGGCTCGCGCTGGCGCGGGGTCGCGATCGTGCTGTTCGCGGCGCAGCTTATCGTCAACCTCACCTGGTCGCCGCTGTTCTTCGGGATGCACCAGGTTACCGCCGCGCTGTGGTGGATTCTGCTGATGGTCGCGCTCGCCGCGGCGACGGCGCTGCTGTTCTGGCGCATCCGCCCGCTCGCCGCGCTGCTGCTCGCGCCCTATCTCGCCTGGCTGGTGTTCGCCGCCGCGCTGACCTTCCAGATCGACCGGCTCAACCCCGAGGCCGAAACCCTTGTGCCCGGCGCCAACAGCTACCAGATATAGCCGTGTTGATCGGCTAAGACAGTCCGGCCGTAAGGAGAGCGACATGCAGACCGAGAACCGCTTCTTCGACGATCTCGTCAAGCTGCTCAACGGCGCGGCGGGGACGTTCGCGGGGATGGGCCGCGAGGCCGAGAATTCGATGCGCGAGAAGGTGCGCGAGTTCGTCGGCGGGATGGAGATGGTGACGCGCGACGAGTTCGAGGCGGTCAAGGCGATGGCTGCCGCCGCCCGCGACGAGGCCGAGGCGTTGCGCGCGCGGCTCGACGCGCTCGAGGCGGGGGTGCGCATGGGCGCCTCCTCGGCGTC
>JACMKH010000430.1 GCA_014380205.1 Sphingomonadaceae bacterium | reverse complement strand
GGCGCGCGCGTCGCGGGACAAGCGACGCGGATCGGCGGGAATGCGGAGATCGCCGCGGACCTCGCCGTGCCCGGCGCGGCGATCGAGGTGTGGTCGGCCGCGCTCGAGGCGCTCGATGGGCGGATCGACGTGCTGGTCAACAATGCAGGCGTGTTCGAGCAGGCGCCGATCGATCTCGACGACGAGGCGTGGCGCAGGGCGTGGGAGCGGACGATGACGATCAACCTCACCGCCTCGGCCGAGCTATGCCGCCTCGCCGTGCGGCATTTCCAGGCGCGCGGCGAGGGCGGACGCATCGTCAACGTCGCGAGCCGCGCCGCCTATCGCGGCGACAGCCCCGCGCATTGGCACTACGCCGCTTCGAAAGGCGGGATGGTCGCGATGACCAAGTCGATCGCGCGCGGCTATGCGGCCGAGGGCGTGCTCGCGTTCAGCGTCTGTCCCGGCTTCGTGATGACCGGGATGGCCGAGGATTATGTGTCGAGCCGGGGCGGCGAGGCGCTGCTGCGCGACATCCCGCTCGGCCGCGTCGCGACGCCGGAGGAGGTCGCGACGACGATCGCCTTTCTCGCGCTCGAAGCGCCGGCCTCGATGACCGGCGCGGCGATCGACATCAACGGGGCGAGCTTTGTCCGCTAGTTGGAAGGTCGGCCTGCCTTGCACGCGCGCCGAGGCCGAGGCGATCGCGGCGGACATCGCGCCGCTCGGCGAGCTCGATCCTCCACCGGTGCTGGCGACCAGCGAGGCCGATCCCGCGACGCCCGATCAATGGCGGCTCGATGCGTATTTCGAGAGGCGGCCGGGTAAGGCCGCCATTTCGATGCTGCGCGCGCTCGCGCCCAGCGCGAGCGCCGCCGAGCCCGTTGTCGAGCGCGTCGCCGAGCAGGACTGGGTAAGGCTGAGCCAGCAGGCGATCAGGCCGATCGAGGCCGGGCGCTTCTTCGTCCACACGGCGAGCTTCGCGGGCGGCATTCCGCGCTATCGCATCGCTTTCCGCATCGAGGCGAGCCGCGCGTTCGGGACGGGCGCGCACGAGACGACGCGCGGATGCCTCATCATGCTCGACACGCTCAAGGCGCGGCGCGCGCGATTCGCCAATATCTGCGACATCGGCACGGGGACGGGGCTGCTCGCCTTCGCCGCGCTCGCGCTGTGGCCGCGCGCGCGCGCAATCGCGTCGGACATCGATCCCGTCGCGATCGAGATCGCGCGTGAGAACATGGCGATCAACGCCATTGCCGAAGGCCGGGGCTCAGGCGCGCTCGAGTTGGTGGTCGCCCAAGGGCTCGCTCATTGTCGGCTGCGGCGGCGCGCGCCCTACGACCTTGTCATCGCCAATATCCTCGCGGACCCGCTCATCACGCTCGCCCCCGCCGTGGCCAGGGCGCTCGCGCCGGGCGGAACACTGATCCTCGCAGGGCTGCTTGGAGCGCAGGCGGCGCAGGTGATTGCGGCATACCGGCGGCGCGGGCTCCGGCTCGCGGGCCGATCCGACGAGGACGACTGGGCGATACTGCGACTGGTCAAGCGACCGGGATAGCCGCGCTTATTCGGCGGCTTTCTGACGCGCGTAATCCTGCGTCCCTGCCGTCAGCACCACATCCTCGGGGAGCACATCCGCGGGCCCCAGATCGCTCTCGCGCTCGAGCTCCGCGTAAAGCGGCGCGAAGTCGGTTTCGACGGTGACGCGGAGCAGCTCCTCGAAGCTCGGGATGACGAAATAGACCTGCTGGTAATCGTCGATCCGGTAGTTGGTGCGCATCACGCGCTTGAGGTCGAAGGCAATCCGATTGGGGCTGGGATCGTCGAGCGCAAAGACGCTCTCGCCATGGCTCGAGACGATGCCCGAGCCGTAGATGCGCATGCCATCCGGCTCGGCGATCAGCCCGAATTCGACCGTGTACCAGTAGAGCCGCGCGAGATGATCGAGCGCACCGAACTCGAGCGCGCGCAGCCCGCCCCGGCCGTAGGCGGCCATGTAATCGGCGAAGGTCGGATCGGCGAGCATCGGGACATGGCCGAACACGTCGTGGAAGACGTCGGGCTCCTGGAGGTAATCGAGCTGGTCGCGACGGCGGATGAAATTGCCCGCGACGAAGCGGCGGTTGGCGAGATGGTCGAAGAACACATCGTCGGGGACGAGCCCGGGGACCGCGACCACCTTCCAGCCCGTCGCATCCATCAGCCGCGCCGAAAGCTCCTCGAAATCGGGGATGCCGGGGCGCGAGAGCTTGAGCACGTCGACGCCCGCGAGGAACCGCTCCGACGCGCGGCCGGGGAGCTGGCGGCGCTGGCGATCGAAGAGGATGTCCCAGGTGGCGTGCTCCTCCTCGGTGTAGCGCTCCCAGTCCTGCGGGATGGTCCAGTCGTCGGCCGCGCCGGGCGGCGGCTTGTCGAGCACATGGCTTTCGGTCTGCATGGCGGCGCTATAGCATTTTAGGCGCGGCGCGGCGAGAGAGGGCCGGATGGCGCGAAACGGCGGAATTGTAACACGAATCGGCCGGTGGGCGAAACGCGGCGCGCTCGGGCTGCTCGCCGCCGTCGCGCTTTACATCGTCGCGGGCCTGATCGGCTCGCTGCTCCCCGCCAACCCCCGCGCCGCCCCGCCCGCCGACGCGATCACCATCCACATCTCGGACAACGGCATCCACACCGGCCTCATCCTGCCCACGCGTCACGATCTCGCCGACTGGAGCGATCTCGTGCGGCCCGAGGACCTGCCCGATCCGCGCAACGCGAGCGAGCATCTGCTGTTCGGCTGGGGCGACCGAGTCTTCTACGTCGAGACGCCGACCTGGTGGGACCTGAGGCCGGGAACCGCGCTCGCCGCGCTGTTCGGCAGCGAGGGCGCGCTGCTGCATATCGATCACGTCGCGGCGCCCCGCCCCGGCGATTCGATCCGCCCGATCGTCGTGAGCCCGGCGCAATATCGTGCGATCGCGGCGCGCATCCGGCGCTATTTCATCCTCGGCGCGGATGGCCGTCCCACCCCGGTGCGCGGCTACGGCGCGACCGACGTCTTCTACGAGGCGACGGGCCGCTATAGCGCCTTCGACACCTGCAACGAATGGACAGGCTCGGTGCTGCGCGAAGCCGGCGTTCGCGTCGGCCGCTGGACGCCGTTCAGCTTCGGGCTGATGTGGTGGTTTCCCCGCGAGGATTGAGCGTGCTATAATGGCCGCGAACGCTTGACGGAGGCCGACATGACCTATGTTGACTGGCGGATGCGCGGTCCGGAGATCACCAACTGCAACTGCGACTGGGGATGCCCCTGCCAGTTCAACGCGCTGCCGACGCATGGCGATTGCCGCGCGATCGTCGGGATGCGGATCGACGAGGGCCATTTCGGCGATGTGCCGCTGGACGGTCTCAAATGGGCGGCGACCTTCGCATGGCCCGAAGCGATCCATCTCGGCCACGGCGAAGCGTTCATCGTGATCGACGAGGCGGCCGACGAGGCGCAGCGCGAGGCGCTGCTCACGATCCTTTCGGGGCAGGAGACCCAACCCGGCGCGACGATCTTCAACGTCTTCGCGACCACGCTCGAAAAAGTCCACGAGCCCGCCTTCCTGCCGATCGATTTCGAGGCGGACATCGATGCGCGCACCGGCCGGATAGCGATCGAGGGCGTCGCCGAGGCTTCGGTCGAGCCGATTCGCAACCCCGTCACCGGCAACGAGCACCGCGCCCGCGTCACCATGCCCGGCGGCTTCGAATACCGCGAGGCCGAATATGCGAGCGGAAGGACGCGGGCCTCGGCTCCGATCGCGCTCGAATACGGCCCGAGCCACGCGCATCTGGCCAACGTCGACTTCCGCCCCACCGGAATTGCCTGAGGCTTCCGGGGCCGCTCGGGCGCCCGGCTCGGCCCCGCTGGTCGAGCGGCTTGTCGCGCGCGACCGGCTGATCGTCATCGCCTGCCTCGTGGCGGTCGCCGGGCTTAGCTGGCTGTGGCTGCTGCGCATGGCGAGCGGCATGGGCGCGATGGAAGAGATGGACGGCATGGCCGGGATGGCGCCGCCGCCCGATGTGTGGTCGGCGGTCTATCTGCTGCCCGCGCTGCTGATGTGGTCGCTGATGATGGTGGCCATGATGCTGCCCTCCGCGACGCCGATGATCCTGCTCTTCGCGCGTTTCGCACGCGGTTCGGGGCAACCCCGTGCGCTGGGGCGGACGACGCTGTTCGCGTTCAGCTATGTTGCGCTGTGGGCGGCATTCTCGCTCGCGGCGACCGTGCTTCAGGCGGCGCTGGTGGCGGGCGGCGCGGTATCGCGGGTGGCGCTCGCCGTCGGCGACGCGCGGATCG
>JACMKH010000429.1 GCA_014380205.1 Sphingomonadaceae bacterium | reverse complement strand
CGGCGGTCTGGGCATGCGCCGCGCCGCCCGCGAGCAGCAGCGGCAGCGTCGAGCAAGCCAGATACGCGCTACGCCTCACCGTTCCTCGCCGACCCCGATCGCGCCAGAACGGGGGGCTATCGCACCCCGCGCCGCGCGCCGCAATCGCCTTTGCCAGCGGGGGCGGCGTCGGCTATCGGGCGCGACACAATTGCGACAGTTCCGCGGGAGAGCAGCCATTCCGATCACCGTCACCTTCGCCGCCGCGCGCCCCGATGAGCCCCATGCGCTGCTCATCCCCGCGCGCAAGGGATCGCTGCCCGACGAGTATCTCGGCGGGGACGACGAGGCGGCGCTCAGGCGCGCGGCGAGCGGCAGCCGTTTCGAGGGCGAGAGCGGGGCGATCGTCGAGCTGTTCGGCGAGAAAGGGCGGATCATGCTCGCGGGCGCGGGCGCGGCCGACGCCGATCAGGGGCTCGAGAAGGCGGGCGGCGCGGCGGCGGCAAAGCTGCTCAAATCGGGCGAGGAGCTGCTCGCGATCGACGCGTCGGGGATCGACGCGCCCGAGGCGGGGCCGCGCGTCGCGTTCGGCGCGCTCCAGCGCGCCTGGATGCACGAGGTTTACCGCACGACGCTCAAGCCCAAGCAGAAGACGAGCCTCAAGCGGATCGTCATCGTCAACGCGTCCTCGGAAGATCAGGCGGCCTGGCCGCGCTACGAGCATCTCGCCGCCGGGATCGCGCTTGCGCGCGAGCTCGTCACCGAGCCGCCCAACGTCATCCACCCGATCGGCTTCGTCGAACGCGTCCGCGGCCCGCTCGAGAAGCTCGGCGTGAGCATCGAGACGCTCGACGGGCCCGCGATGCTCGAGCTCGGCATGGGCGCGCTGATGGGCGTCGCGCAGGGCTCGATCAACGATCCGCGCCTGCTCGTGATGCGCTGGGATGGGACCCGCGGCAAGGCGACCAAGCCGCTCGCGCTGGTCGGCAAGGGCGTCACCTTCGATACCGGCGGCATCTCGATCAAGCCCGCCGCGGGGATGGAGGACATGAAGTTCGACATGGGCGGCGCGGCGGCGATCGCGGGCGCGTTCCGCGCGCTCGCCGGGCGCAAGGCGAAGTGCCATGTCGTCGGTGTCTGCGGCCTCGTCGAGAACATGCCCTCGGCGACCGCGCAGCGCCCGAGCGACGTCGTCACGACGATGTCGGGCAAGACCGTCGAGGTGATCAACACCGACGCCGAAGGGCGGCTCGTGCTCTGCGACGCGCTGACCTGGGTGCAGGAGAAGCATGGCCCCGAGACGATCGTCGATCTCGCCACGCTGACCGGCGCGATGATCATCAGCCTCGGCTACGAGCACGGCGGCATCTTCGCCAACGATGACGCGCTCGCCGACCAGCTCCTCGCCGCGGGCAAGGCGAGCGGCGACCCGCTGTGGCGCCAGCCGCTCGGCGAGGCTTATGACAAGCTGATCGATTCCCCAATCGCCGACATGAAGAACATCGGCCCGCGCGAGGCGGGCTCGATCACTGCCGCGCAATTCTTGAAGCGCTTCATCGACGACGGCGTCAAATGGGCGCACCTCGACATCGCGGGGATGGTCTGGGCCAAGACCGCGACGAGCCTGTGGGACAAGGGCGCGACGGGATATGGGGTGAGGTTGCTGGAGAGATTCGTGCGGGATAATTTTGACGGGTGATCGTCACTCCTGATCTTAAGGAATCGCTGTTGAAGAAAGTGAGTTCAACGCTCAGTTTCGGTTCTGGGAACATAAGGGACTAGAACGCCGTCGGCATTCTGGACTGCCAAATGATGCGCGGATACCCTCCAATCTCCTCCCTCCCCCACCAATTGAACCGATTCATATATCGGCCGCAGGTCGTTTTGAAAGCGCGTTCGGAATCCATATGCTTGATAATTCCCGCGCGGTGCCCCCGGAGGGTTGGTCAAATTCACGGCGGTATCCAGTTCTCGCGCTTCCACCGCACCTAACGGACCACGATAGCGTCCTACTAAATCCAGCATATCCCTCTCAGAGACTCTATCTTTAAACATTTGACTCATCGTGGAATATGCAATGCGCCACCGTCCTGTATCGATTAGTTCCAAATAGTTTTCCGCCGCCGATCTTGCGTTTGTCCGTGGCAAAGTTTCAACGGCCTCGACCTCTTGATTACCAATAGCCACTGGAGCAAAGAAATAGACTACGACAAAGAGAGCTATTGCCCCGCCCGCTCTTAACAGGTTTTTGAAAGAAACCTCGATGAATCCAGGAAGTACAGCACCGACACCGGCAGCCGCAAGTGCCATTACTATTCTGAATATTGTATAACTGAAAGGCGTAGGGTTCGGTATGAAAACGGCTATAATCAAAAGGGAAACTACAAAAACCAATCCAAACGCGAATGCAAGGATCTTATCGCGGTCGTGTTCGCGGGAGATCTCGTCCATCGAACTTGCCTTCTGTCTGAAATGTGCACGCCGCTGGAGAGCCTGACGGAACGGCGTCAATTTCCTGCTTTACATTTCCCTAGCGTATGGCAGAATGCCGCGGACGTTCATAGCCAAATAATTCACGGGTCGCTAGAGCCTTAGGGGCTTTGTCAAAGGGGAGGCGAAATGCGTACGATTATGCGGATCGCGGTTATGTTATTCGTCGCGCTCAAGATTGATGTGGCAAGAGCACAGGAAGTGTATCCGCCCGGAACCTTCAGTGTGGACGGCTTTCCCGTCGTTTGTGGTCCAGTAACATTTGTATTAGACTATAGCTTACCGGACGTCGGAAGGGCTAGTCCAGGATTGATTGTCCTAAACCCTTCGTATTTCTTCAACTTGTCTACATCGCTTAAACTATTTTGGGTCGGTCATGAGTGCGGGCATCATTTCGTGGGCATTAACGAGACCGCTGCGGATTGCTGGGCTGTCCGGACCGGCCGGCAGCAGGGGTGGTTTCCACCCGGAGCCTTTTACGAAATGATGGCCATGTTTCAGAACAATCCTGGAGATTTCTGGCATCCCCCGGGTCCCTCACGAGTTGCAGCGATGATCTCTTGCTATCAGAGTGGATGATCCTGTCCTCCTCGGTCTCACACTTCCAAGAGAATTTCGGCGACAACTGTTTAATTCCGTTATGGCGACACTGTTACGGCGACAGTTTCTTACGTTACGGTGGCAGTTTACTTAACCCACAAATCGACGCCGCTGTCGGTTCCGCCCCCGGTCGCGGAAGGCTTGATGAATCGCGCGGAGGGCTGGGCGGGGTTGCTCGCGCTGTTCGCGCGGGATAATTACTAGGCATGAGCGGCGAGCAGGAAATGCGGTCCGAACAGCGAAGCCATGTCGCGCTGACGCCGGAGGAGTTGAGCGAGGAGCACATACGGTTCCTCCGCGCTGCTCGCGCGCCTGCGGAGGCGTTCGCGCTAAACCGGCTCTTGGACGATATTCCAACAAACTTATGTTATCCTTCAGGCTGCGACAACCTTTGCGGATAATGCCTATTTCGCGGAAGGATGCGCCATGGCCTCCGACTCCGAACGCCTGATCGCCGCGATGGCGCGCGATCAGCGCGTGCGCGGCGAGCTCGACGCGCGCGGGCTGCTCTACCGCGACGGCTACAACCCCGAGATGCAGGAGGTCCATGAGGCCAACGCCGATCTGCTCGCCGGGATCGTCGCGAAGCACGGCTGGCCCGACGCGGCGCGCTTCGGCGCGGAGGCGGCGACCGCGGCGTGGATGATCGCGCAGCATGCGATCGCGCGCCCCGATTTCATGCGCGCCTGCCTCGCGGCGATGAAGGCGGGCGGCGCTGCGGGGTGGCAGATCGCGATGATCGAGGATCGTATCGCGGTGTTCGAGGGGCGGCCGCAGACCTGGGGGACGCAGTTCGACCTCGACGACGCGGGCGAGCTCGTCGCGCAGCCGATCGCGGATCCCGACACTCTCGACGCGCGGCGCGCCGCGATCGGGCTCGAGCCGCTCGACAAGGCG
>JACMKH010000428.1 GCA_014380205.1 Sphingomonadaceae bacterium | reverse complement strand
TTATGATGTGCTCGCCTCGGCCGGCGCGGGCGCGCTCGCCGAGGAGGGCAGGGTGCTCGCCGAGATCGGCCTTCCCGAGAAATGGCTGCGCCGGCTCGCGAGCGGGCGGCCCGCCGATCTCTCGATCATCTCGGTGCGCGGCGATTCGATGGCGCCGACCTTGGCCGACGGCGACGACATCCTCGTCGATCGCGCCGACGCGGGCGCGCGGCTGCGCGACGGGATCTACGTGCTGCGGATGAACGACGCGCTGATCGTCAAGCGCGTCGCGATGAGCCCCGTCGCCCGCCGCTTCGCGATCCGCAGCGACAACCCCGCCTGGCCGTCATGGGAGGATTGCGGGCCGGGCGATGTCGAGGCGGTCGGCCGCGTCGTGTGGATGAGCCGGCGGCTGGTGTAGTGTTTCCCTTGCCGGAGGGGATAAATATGCCGCCTTGTCGGCCAAAGCCATGAGGGAGGCGGGCTTCGGCCGATCGTTTTAGAATGCGTGCTCATAAACGGACGGGCGGCAGGGGACAAGTTGCGGACCTTTGCGTACCGGTCGGCTATCGTCGAGCGCCTCCTTGCGTAATCCTGCCGCCGGTTTACGTTCCCCGCAAACGAGAAAGGTGAGGACCAGAAGATGGGCGCAACGCACGTAGAACGCGGAACTGAATACGAACGCTTTGTTCAGGCAATCTATCAGGCGCTTCTTGACGCTGAGGGTGTAGAAAATGTCGATGTCAAGCACAACATCAAAATCCAAGGAAATTCCGGCTGCGACCATCAAATTGATGTATATTGGGAATTCCGCATGGCTGGCCAGACTTACAAGACGGCCGTCGAATGCAAGGCTTTCGATAAGAGCGTTCCCGTAGGGCGGATTAGGGATTTTTATGGAGTTCTGGTTGATATCCCAAACTTAATAGGCGTCTTTGCTACAATGGTAGGTTATCAGCGAGGAGCAAAAATGTTCGCGAAGCAACATGGCATATCTCTAAAGGAACTTCGCGCGCCAACGGACAAGGACTGGAAAGGCAGGGTCAAAGATATCCGTTTGACGTTACGCGCCGTGGTACCGACGATCACCGACTTCGCACCGCGCGTATCGGCTGCATTTCTCGCCTCAATACCCGATGGAGAGGAGGTGAGAATTACAAGCGGTTTCAAGAGTGACGAACCCATTATTTTTGACCGATCTGGCACGCCAGCTGCTACCTACGAGGAATTGCGGCAAAGCTTACCCTCTGATAGCAAAGCCACGAAGGGATTAAAACACTTCGCACCTTTCCCGGATCACGTCTTCTGGATTGGTAGGAAAAGCATCGACATAGATGGCGTCGATATGACCTATGATGTAAGCGTTACCGAAAATCACACTATAATCCGAGGAGAAGACTTCGCTCAAGCAATAATTAAAGATGTTGCGAGTGGCGAACTTACGATTGTTGACAAAGACAAGCAGGTACGTCGGCCCCGAATCTAGAAGTTGTGTTAAATTGAACGGCAGCTAGTCACCAATCTCAGAGGTTCTCTTTGTGAGTTCCCAACCTGGTTAAATATGCCCATCGCGCCCATTTCGCAGTCGTCTCGGGCGCGGGACAAAACCTTTTCGCTGTGCTCAGTAGCCATCACCAACAACATCACTCGCATCGTCTGTATCGTTCGAGCCGGCGAACCCCTCCGTGATGTCAGGGAGCGGCGTCTAACGCATTCGCCACCAGATCAGCGCCGCGATCGCCAGGCCGAGCCCGGTGCCCAAAAGAAACCCGATGCTCGGCTGGCCCGCCATGAGGCCGCCCGCCGCGCCGCCGATCGCGCCGATCGCGATGAACACGCCCCCCGCCACGCCCGATGATCGCGCCTCGCCGCTCATCGCCCCCCCTTGCCAGCTTCGCGCCGCGCGATCCAGCTTGGCGCCGCTCCCCGCCATTGCCCGCAAGATATTGGGGCCTCGCCGAATCGCGGGTGGCGGAGGGGCGCGACTCGCGCTAATCGGCGCGCATGACCGTTCGGCCCCCGCGGAGCGGCGCGTATCTGGGTTCGCTCGCCGCCGCGCTGACATTGCTGCCGTCCGCGCCGCTTGCCGCGCAACAGCCCGCCGTCGAGGTTTCTGACGAGGTCCGCTCGCTGCCCGAGGGCGAGGGCGCTCGATCGCCCGTGACCGCCGCGCCGATGACTGAAATCGACGATTTCGGCGTCGCCTGGCCCGACATGGGCGTGGTCGGCGACACCGAGGTCGGCGCTGCCGCGGGCGCCCCGACCGTTCCCACCGACCAGCGCTATGCGGTCTCGCTCGCGGGGCTCGACGGGCTCGACAGCGCGGGCGCGATCGCCGCCCAGTTCGATACGCTCTCGCAATTGCGCGAGGGCGAGGGCGACCGCGTCGTCGCCGCGCAGATCGACCGCCGGCTTGAGGAGGACGAGGCGCTGCTCCGCCGCGTGATGCGCGCCAACGGCTATTACGACGCGCAGGTCAGCGGCGAGATCCGCGCGCCGGGCGAAGGCGAGACGCGCATCGCGGTCGTGCTCAGCGTCGAGCCCGGCCCGCTCTACCGCTTCGATCGCGTCGAGGTCCCCGGCCTCGCCGAAGCCGGCGCGCGCGAGGCCGAATTGCGCGAGCAGTTTCCCGTCGAGGCGGGCGATCCGGTCGACGCCACCGCGGTGACCATGGCCGAGGCCAACCTCGCGGCGCAGCTTGGCGAGCGCGGCTATCCCTTCGCCGAGGTCGGCGAGGAGCAGGTCACGATCGACCACGCGACCGACATGGCGACGATGACCTTGCCCGTCACCACCGGCGGCGAGCGCGACTTCGGCCAGATCCGCGTCACCGGCGAGGACCCGCTGTTCGACGCCGAGCATGTCGACGTGATCGCGCGCTTCGAGCGCGGCGACGATTACGCGACCTCGATGGTCGACGACCTCAGGCGCGCGCTGATCCAGACCGGGCTGGTCGCGCGCGTCGAGCTCACGCCGACCCAATCGCCCGAGAACGAGGGCGAGGTTGACATCGTCACGCAGCTCGCGCCCGCGCCGCCGCGCACCATCGCGGGCTCGCTCGGCTACGGCACCGGCGAGGGCTTCCGCGCCGAGGCGAGCTGGGAGCACCGAAACCTTTTCCCGCCCGAGGGCGCGCTTCAGGTCCGCGGCATCGCCGGCACGCAGGAGCAATATGCCGGGCTGACCTACCGGCGCAGCAATTTCCTCGAGCGCGACCATGTGCTCTCGGGCCAGATATACGCGGGCAACGCCACGCGTGACGCCTATGACGCGCGCACGATCGGCGTGACTGGAACCTACGAACGCGTCACCAACCTGCTCTGGCAGAAACAGTGGGTGTGGTCGGTGGGCGCCGAGGTGCTGGCGTCGGACGAACGCAACTCGGCGCTCGGGATGCGACAAACGTTCTTCATCGGCGCGCTGCCGCTGCGGCTCGGTTTCGACAGCACCAACGATCTGCTCAACCCCGAAGAGGGCTTCCGCCTGTCGGGCTTCATCTCGCCCGAAGTCTCGTTCCGCGACGGCACTGGCGGCTATGCGCGCATCCAGCTCGACGGCAGCGCTTATTATGCGGTGGCGGGGGCCACCGTGCTCGCGGGGCGGCTGCGGCTAGGGACGATCCAGGGCGCGTCGCTCGCGACAATCGCGCCCTCGCGGCGCTTCTATGTCGGCGGCGGCGGATCGGTGCGCGGCTACGGCTATCAGGAGATCGGCCCGCAGGATGCGCTCGGCGACCCGACCGGTGGGCTCAGCCTGTTCGAGGCCTCGCTCGAGGCGCGCGTCCGCTTCGGCGATTTCGGGGTGGTGCCGTTCATTGATGCTGGCAACCTCTATCTGGAAAGCTTTCCCGACTTCACCGGGCTGCAATATGGCGCGGGGCTGGGGCTGCGCTACTACACCAGTTTCGGGCCGATCCGCATCGACGTCGGCACGCCGCTCAACCCGCGTCCCGGCGATCCGCTGGTCGCGGTCTATGTCTCGCTGGGGCAGGCCTTTTAGATGACCGAGCCGGCGGGGGAGCCGATCGTCGAGCAGGGCGAGACCGCGCCGCGCCGCCGCTGGCGGCCGCTGCGCTGGCTGGCGTGGGGCGTGCTCGCGC
>JACMKH010000057.1 GCA_014380205.1 Sphingomonadaceae bacterium | reverse complement strand
TCAGCACGCAGGAGATCTGGCGCGTGATCAAGGAGAATCGGGATCTGGATCTGCCGGCGCACAAGGTGATGGTGGCGCGGCTTGGTGGGGGCGCGGGGCGCGGGGGCGGGCTTGGCGGGCTCCTCCTCGTTCGCCTTGACGGGCGACGGGCGCGACTTGAGGCCGAGCCGGTGCGCCTTGCCGATCACCGCGTTGCGGCTGACGCCGCCCAAATCGTCGGCGATCTGGCTCGCGGTCATCCCGGTCTCCCACATCGACTTGAGTTGGTCGATGCGCTCGTCGGTCCAGGCGATCGGTGGCTTGTCCTTCATTCCCAGCTCCTTCGGGTTGCCGCTGGGCGAGCCACGCGATAACCGCGTCGGCGATGCCCGAACCGCCCGTCAATCGAATCCTGCCGCCGCCGGGCGAGCCGGTTATCCCGCTCGTCAACTGGGGCGGCTGGCTGACGCTCTATGTGAAGGAGGTGCGGCGCTTCTTCAAGGTCCAGCTGCAGACCGTCTGGGCGCCGGCGGTGACGACCTTGCTTTTCCTCGTCATCTTCACCGTCGCGCTGGGGCGCGGCGGCCAGACCGTGCTCGGCGTGCCCTTCGCCGATTTCGTCGCGCCGGGGCTGATCGTGATGGGGATGATCCAGAACGCCTTCGCCAATTCGAGCTTCGCGCTGCTCGTTGGCAAAATCCAGGGGACGATCGTCGACTATCTCATGCCGCCATTGTCGTCGCTCGAGCTGCTCGCCGCGCTCGTTCTCGCCTCGGTGACGCGCGCGCTGCTCGTCGGGATCGCGGTGTGGATCGCGATGCTGTTCTGGCCGGGAGTCGACGTGATGCCCGCGCCGGGGCACGGCTGGGCGATCGCCTATTTCGGGATCATGGGATCGGCGATGCTCGCCTTTCTCGGCGTGCTCACCTCGATGTGGGCCGAGAAATTCGATCACGCCGCTGCGGTGACCAATTTCGTCGTCGCGCCGCTCGCGCTGCTCTCGGGCACCTTCTACTCGATCGACCGGCTCGATCCGCTGTTCCGCACGATCAGCGAGTTCAACCCCGTGTTCTACGTGATCTCGGGCTTCCGCTACGGCTTCCTCGCCGCCTCGGATTCGCACGTGCCGACCGGCGTGATCGCGCTGCTGTTGATCAACGTCGCGCTCGGTGTGCTGTGCTACGCGCTGCTGGCGCGGGGTTGGCGGATCAAGAGTTAGGGAACTCGTTGTCATTGCCACCGAATCCACTGGCGAGCCCCCCCATGTCCTTATGAACGATCGCTTACGAAGCCATTCAGCGCCCGAACATGCGTCACCGTCTACGCCCGCGTTTTCCGCCCATTCGGGAGACAGGGTCGTGCGCAGGTTTTTCACACTGGCGGCGCTTGCCGCCGTCGCGATCGCCGCGCCGGCAACGGCGCAGCAGAATTATCCGTCGGACGAGCAATCGCGGACGCGCGACATCGGATCGCGAATCGATCGCATGCATGATCGCATCGAGCGCGCCGAGCGGCGCGGGACGATTTCGCCCGACGAAGCCGAGGCGCTGCATGCCGAGGCCGACGCGATCGCCGAGCTCCACGAAGACGATCGCGGCGGCGGCCTCGAAAGCGGGGGGCGTCGCGAGCTCGCGCAACGGATACGCGCGCTGCGCGAACGGCTTCGTCGCGAGCCGCGCGAGGAGGCGATCCTGCATCGCGACGAACGATATGGCGATGAACGTCTGGGCGGCGATATGCGCGGCGGCGATCGTCGGCAGGGCTATCCGGAGGACCACGAACAGTGGGATCCCGAGCCTCAATGGGATGCCGCGCCCCAAGGCGGCGAATATCCCTCCGATGAGCAAGGCTGGGATCGGGGCGCCGAGATGTACGATCCTTCGGAGGAAGCCGACCCCTACCTCTACGACGAAACAATGCCGCCCGACTGATCGCGCGGACACCCGCGCGGGGGTTTACGCGCGGGGGGCGTCGGCGCTATATGCGCGCTCCGCATGAAGGCGGCCGTTCGGGGCCGCCTTTTTGCGTTTTCGCTATCCAGCCCGGGAGCCTTCCGATGACCATCACGCCGCTCATGCCCGTCTATCCCCGGTGCAATGTGCGGCCGGTGCGCGGCGAGGGCGTCTATCTGATCGGCGAGGACGGCAAGCGTTATCTCGACTTCGCGAGCGGGATCGCGGTCAACCTGCTGGGCCACAGCCATCCGACGCTGATCGGCGCGATCCAGGCGCAGGCCGCGACCTTGATGCACGTCTCGAACATGTACGGCTCGCCGCAGGGCGAGGCCTTTGCCCAGCGGCTGGTCGACGCCACCTTCGCCGACACCGTGTTCTTCACCAATTCGGGCGCCGAGGCGGTCGAATGCGCGATCAAGACCGCGCGCCGCTATCATCACGTCAAGGGCCAGCCCGAGCGTCACACGCTGATCAGCTTCTCGGCCGCGTTCCACGGCCGCACGCTCGGCACGATCTCGGCGACCGCCTCGGAGAAAATGCGCGAAGGCTTCGAGCCGCTGCTTCCCGGCTTCACCGTGGTCGAGTTCGACAATCTCGAGGCGGCCGCGAATGCGGTCGACGCCAGCACCGCCGGCTTCCTCGTCGAGCCCGTCCAGGGCGAGGGCGGCATTCGGCCAGCTTCGCAGGAGTTCCTCCAGGGCCTGCGCAAGCTCTGCGACGACAAGGGCCTGCTGCTCGTGCTCGACGAGGTCCAGTGCGGCTATGCGCGCACGGGCACCTTCTTCGCGCACGAGCAATATGGCGTGACCCCCGACATCATGGCCGCGGCCAAGGGCATCGGCGGCGGCTTCCCGCTCGGCGCGTGCCTCGCGACCGAGAACGCCGCGCAGGGGATGGTGTTCGGCACCCACGGATCGACCTATGGCGGCAACCCGCTCGCGATGGCGGCGGGCGAGGCCGTGCTCGACGTGATCCTCGAGGAGGGCTTCCTCGATCATGTCCGCCAGATGGGTGACCGCCTCCGTCAGGCGCTCGAACAGATGATCCCCAACCACGATCACCTGTTCGAGAGCGTGCGCGGCATGGGGCTGATCCAGGGCATCCGGATGAAGAGCGACTGCAAACCCTTCGTCCAGCATCTTCGTGACAAGGGCATCCTCACCGTCGCCGCCGCCGACGACGTGGTCCGCGTGCTCCCGCCGCTGATCGTCGAGGAGCATCACATCGCCGAGTTCGTCGAGGGCGTGTCGAACGCGGCGCGGAGCTATGAGGCGGCGGCGGCTTGATCCGCCACTTCCTCGATCTCGCCGACGCCGGCCCGCAGGCGATCGCGGCGATGCTCGCCGAGGCGCGCGCGCGGAAACAGGCGC
>JACMKH010000427.1 GCA_014380205.1 Sphingomonadaceae bacterium | reverse complement strand
GGCGCGCGCGCGGCGGGGGTGCGCCACGGCGAGATCCATCGCTGGAACCTGTGCCGGCTGGCGAGCGACCAGGCGACCAACTTCATCGCGACCGTCCCCGCCGACGCCGACGCGCTCCCGCCCGCGGTGATGCTCGAATTCTCGGAGAGCTGCCCCGACCGGCCGGGTCGAGAGGTGCTGCTCGACGAGCTCGCGAGCTTCCTCGCGCTGATCGAGCCGCGCGCGGGCAAGCCGGCGCTGCTTTACGTGACGCGCGATTTCGACGCCGAATATGATGTCACCGCGAACCTCGACCGCCGCGTCTGGCTCGACCGCCGCCTGTTCCCGCCCGATTACGGCGGCCCCTGGGTGATGTGGCAGGCGAGCGATATCCGCAGGGTCGACGGGATCGAGCATCCCGTGCGCTGGAACGTGGTGCGGCCGTGACGCGGCCGCGCGCCTCCGCTACGGGAGGCGCGCCATGACCATCATGTCCGACCGCTGGATACGCGAGCGCGCGACCGAGGACGGGATGATCGAGCCCTTCGTCGAGGCGCAGCGCAACCAGGGCTGCATCAGCTACGGCCTCTCCTCCTACGGCTACGATGCGCGCGTCGCCGACGATTTCAAGATTTTCACCAATGTCGACAACGCGATCGTCGACCCCAAGGATTTCGCGCAGAACAGTTTCGTCGACCGCAAGCTCGACGTCTGCATCATCCCGCCCAATTCCTTCGCATTGGCCCGCACGGTCGAATATTTCCGCGTGCCGCGCGATGTGCTGGTGATCTGCCTCGGCAAATCGACCTATGCGCGCTGCGGGATCATCGTGAATGTCACGCCCTTGGAGCCCGGCTGGGAGGGCCATGTCACGCTCGAATTCTCGAACACCACGCCGCTTCCCGCGAAGGTCTACGCCAACGAGGGCGCGTGCCAGTTCCTGTTCCTCAAGGGCAACGAGCCGTGCGAGACGAGCTACGCCGACCGCGCGGGCAAATATATGGGGCAGAAGGGCGTGACGCTGCCCAAGCTGTGAACCGTCATCGCACGGAAATCGCCTCGGCGAGGCGCGCGAGCAGCGTCGGATCGTCCCAGGGCACATCCTCGTCGGGGCCGCCGACCCATTCGCTGTCAGGATCGCGCATCCGCTCGCGCGGGTAGAGCGCGATCGTCGCCTCGCGCAACGGTTCTTGCGAAGTGAACCGTCCGGCGATCGCCTCGCGCAGCGCCAGCGCGAGATCGCGGCCGAGCCGCGCGCCGAGATGGACGATCGGCGTCGGGCGCGGGTTGAGCTCGATCGCCCAAGGTAATCCGCTTTCCTCCTCGATCACGAAATCGACGCTCGCGAGCCCGCTCATCCCGAGCGCCTCGGCGACGCGCGCGCAGGCGCTTTCGAGCCCGGGCATCGCGCGGAACGCGGCGACGCTGGTCGGTCCCTTGGCGCCCGGATGGGTGCGCCATTTGAGCGCGGTCAGGCCGGCGAGATAGCGGCCCCGCCACGCCGCGAACGAGCATTGCGCGGGCATCCCCTCGATCAGCGCCTGCGCGGTGAGATCGCCGAGCGGCGAGAGGTCGACCCAGGCCTTGAGCGCCGATTCGCGCGCGCGGCACAGCCGCACGCCCG
>JACMKH010000426.1 GCA_014380205.1 Sphingomonadaceae bacterium | reverse complement strand
CATGGCGCCGACCGGCCACGCCAATCGCGGCGCGGGCGGCCCACCGGGCGCGGGCGGGACCAACCTCCACATCGAACCGGGACCGGTCTCGCGCGAGGCGCTGATCGCCAACATCGCGCGCGGCGTGCTCGTCACCGAGCTGATCGGCCAGGGCGTCAATCCCGTGACGGGCGATTACAGCCGGGGCGCTTCGGGCTTTCTGATCGAGGATGGCGCGATCGGCGCGCCCGTCGCCGAGATCACGATCGCGGGCAACCTCAAGCAGATGTTCCTCGCCATGACCCCCGCCGACGATCTCGAATTCCATCGCGGCATCGACGCGCCGAGCTTGCGCGTCGAGGGTATGACGGTTGCCGGCGCCTGATCCGCTCGTCGAGGCGGTCGCCGCGGCGGCGTCCGAGGCGGGGGCGCTCGCGCGCAAGAGCTGGCGTGGCGATTTTGCGCGCTGGGAGAAGTCGCCGGGCAACCCGGTCTGCGACATCGACCTTTCGGTCAACGCGC
Source organism: Sphingomonadaceae bacterium (assembly GCA_014380205.1). GTDB lineage: Bacteria > Pseudomonadota > Alphaproteobacteria > Sphingomonadales > Sphingomonadaceae > Parasphingopyxis. The sequence goes on along the minus strand of JACMKH010000426.1, from coordinate 2,118 downwards.
TGCTCAAGGCGCGGCTCCAGGCGATCGATCCCGAGGCGGGCTTCCTCTCCGAGGAGGAGCTCGACAGCGAGGAGCGGCTGACGCGTCCGCGCGTCTGGATCATCGACCCGATCGACGGAACGCGCGACTATATCCGCGGCAGGCCGGGCTGGGCGGTCTCGGTCGCGCTGGTCGAGCAGGGCAGGCCGATCATCGGCGTGCTCGACGCCCCCGCGCGCGACGAGCATTGGTGCGCGCACGCGGGGCATGGCGCATGGCGCAACGGCGAGGCGATACGCGTCAGCGGGCGCGAGGAGTTCGCGGGGTCGCGCGTCCCCGCCGACACGCTTCCCAACGCCGATCGCGATCTCGTCGCGGTCGTCAAGCCCAACTCGATCGCGCTGCGCATCGCGATGGTCGCGGGGGGCGAGGCCGATCTGCTCGCTACTCTGCGCTGGGGGCACGAGTGGGACGTCGCCGCCGCCGTGGCGATCGCGCTCGAGGCGGGCGCGACGGTGAGCGACGCGCTCGGCGGCGAGCTCGCGTTCAACCAGCCCAACCCCGAGGCGTTCGGCGTGGTGGTCGCGACGCCCGCGCTTCATGCGGCGGCAGTCGAGCGTTTGCGCGAGCGCGCGCGGGCGGGTGTCGGAAAGCGATAGAAACGGGCTAAGCGTCTGGCTCCAAGTAGGTGCGTGCCGCTCCGCGCTAAGCGACCTTCTCCACTCCCAACCGCGGGATCTCGATCTTGGGGCAGCGGTCCATCACCACCTTGAGCCCCGCCGCCTCGGCGCGCGCGGCGGCCTCCTCGTTGACCACGCCGATCTGCATCCACACCGACTTCGCGCCCGCCGCGATCGCCTGATCGACCGCCTCGCCCGCTGCCTGGGGGCGGCGGAAGACGTCGACCATGTCGATCGGCTCGCCGATCTGCGAAAGCTCGCGCCAGACATATTCGCCGTGGACATGCTCGCCGGTGATCTGCGGATTGACCGGGATCACGCGATAGCCGCGCGACTGGAGATAGGCCATCACCCCGTAGCTCGGGCGGTCGGGGCGATCCGAGGCGCCGATCATCGCGATCGTGCGCGTCTCGCGGAGCAGGGCGGCGATGTCTTCGTCACAGGTGAGCGGCATGGGGCGTTTTCCTCCACAGGTCAGGGAACAGAACGCCGCTCGCCCCTTATCGGTTCAGCCAGTCGCGCACTTTCGCCGCGATGTCGGCGAACGCCGCCGCCTGCGCGCCATCGTCGGCGGCGGGCGGCTTGCCCGCGTCCGAAGCCTTGCGGACATCGATGTCGAGCGGGATCCGGCCGAGGAAATCGAGCCCCATCGTCCGCGCCGCCGCCTCGGCGCCGCCCTGGCCGAAGGGATCCGAGACCTCGCCGCAGTGAGGACACGCGTACCCGGCCATGTTCTCGACCAGCCCGATGATCGGCACATTCGCGTCGCGGAACAGCGTGATCGCGCGCGTCGCATCGATCAGCGCCAGATCCTGCGGCGTCGAGACGATGATTGCGCCCGCCGGCTTGTATTTCTGGATCATCGTGATCTGGACGTCGCCCGTCCCCGGCGGCAGGTCGACCACCAGCGTGTCGGCCGCGCCCCAGTCGGCGTCGATCAGCTGGCCGAGCGCGTTGCCCGCCATCGGCCCGCGCCACGCGATCGCCTGGCCGGGCTTGACCAGCTGGCCCATGCTCAGCATCGGCACGCCGAATGCGGTGGGCACGGGGATGAGCTTCTTGTCCTCGTTCGCGGTCGGCCGCCGGTCCTCTGCGCCGAGCAGGCGCGGCAACGAGGGGCCGTAGATGTCGGCGTCGACGATCCCGACCCTGGCGCCTTGCCGTGCCATCGCGATCGCGAGATTGGCGGCGAGCGTCGATTTGCCGACGCCGCCCTTGCCACTGCCGACCGCGACGATCCGCCGCTGGGTCTTCTCGCTGGTCATCGCGACGCGCACCTCGGCGACGCCGTCGACCGCCTTGAGCGCGCCCCTGATATCGACCTCGAGCAGGGCGCGCCGGTCCCTGTCGATGCCCGTGACGTCGAGGATCACGCTCGCGATCCCGTCGTGGAGGCGCGGCGCGGGCGCGCGGCGCGCGGCGATCAGGCCTTGCCCCGAAACGGGGTCGCGCACCGCGT
>JACMKH010000425.1 GCA_014380205.1 Sphingomonadaceae bacterium | reverse complement strand
CTCCCCCGCCGCCGCGCGGATGCGCGCGATGACGCTCGCGGGGCGGCCGTCGTTGACCTTGCGCGCCGCCGCCATCAGCTCGGCAAGCCCCGGGTTGCGCGTGATCAGGAACCAGGGGTCGATCGCGATGCAATGGCCGCCGACGCCGGGGCCGGGCGAGAGGATGTTGACGCGCGGATGGCGGTTGGCGAGGCCGATCGCCTCCCACGGGTCGATATGGTTCGCCTCGCAGATATTGGCGATCTCGTTGGCGAAGGCGATGTTCACGTCGCGGTATGCGTTCTCCATCAGCTTGACTAGTTCGGCGGTCGCCGCGTCGGTGAGGAAAATCTCGCCGCGCACGAACAGCCGGTAGAGCTCGCGCGCGCGCTCGGCGCAGGCGCGCGTGACGCCGCCGACGACGCGATCGTTGGCGACGAGCTCGGTGACCATCTTTCCGGGCAGGATGCGCTCGGGGCAATAGGCGAGCGCGATGGCGAGGCCGCCGCCCTCCTCGACGAGATCGGGCCGTTCGGCTCGGATGATGCCCGCGATCGTGTCGGTCGCCCCGAGCGGACTGGTCGATTCGAGGATGACGAGATCGCCGGGCTTGAGCACCGCCGCGACGCCATGCGCGGCCGCCTCGACCGCGCGCATGTCGGGCGACTTGTCGGCCATCATCGGCGTCGGCACCGCGATGATGAAGGCGTCGGCGGGCTGGGACTCGGTAAAGGCGGTCAGCCTTCCCGATCCGACCGCCGACTGGACGAGCCCGTCGAGATCGGGCTCGCTGAAATGCGCGCGACCCTCGTTGAGCTCGTCGACCACGCGCGACGAGATGTCGACGCCCTTCACCGTGACGCCGACGCTGGCGAGCGTCGCGGCGGTCGGCAGCCCGATATAGCCGAGCCCGACCACGCTCACGCTCGCGAATTCACCTCGCATATTTCATCGCTTCCACGATCCGCGCCGCCGCCCGGCCATCCCCATAGGGATTGCTGATAGCGCTGACTCGTTGATATTCGGCTTCATCGTCCAGCAGCCGCGCGGCCTCGGCGACGATCCGGTCGGTGTCGGTCCCGACCAGCCGCGCAGTCCCCGCCGCGATCGCCTCGGGGCGTTCGGTGACGTCGCGCGTGACGAGCACGGGCTTGCCGAGCGAAGGCGCCTCCTCCTGGATCCCGCCCGAATCGCTAATGATCAGGTGCGCGCGGTCCATCAGCCGGACGAAGGGGAGATAGTCGAGCGGCTCGATCAGGTGGACCGCGGGCGTGTCGGAAAGCACCGCGTTCGCCGCTTCCTGGACGTTGGCATTGAGGTGCACGGGATAGACGATCTCGACATCGCCGCGCCGCGCGAGCCGCGCCAGCGCTTCACACATCCGCTCGAGCCCCCCGCCGAAATTCTCGCGGCGATGCCCGGTGACGACGATCAGGCGCTTGCCGGGATCGAGCATCGCGAATTTGGCGTCGCACGCGCTCCTCAGGGACGGGTCGTCGCGCAGCCGCGCGACCACCGCGAGCAGCGCGTCGATCACCGTGTTGCCCGTGACGACGATGTGCTCCTCGGCCGCGCCCTCGTTGCGCAACGCCTCGGCCGCCGTCGCGGTCGGCGCGAACAGCCAGCGCGCGACGAGATCGATCACCGACCGGTTCATCTCCTCGGGCCACGGCGCGGCCATATCGCCCGTGCGCAGCCCCGCCTCGACATGGCCCACCGGAATGCCCGCGTAGAACGCCGCCATCGCCGCCGCCATCGCGGTCGTGGTGTCGCCATGGACGAGCACCGCGTCGGGCGCGTCGGTCGCGAAGCGCGCCTCAAGCCCGCTCAACGTCGCGACGGTGACGTCGGTGAGCGACTGGCGCGGCTTCATGATCGCGAGATCGATGTCGGGAACGATGCTGAACAGCGTGAGCACCTGGTCGAGCATCTCGCGGTGCTGGCCGGTCACGCAGACGATGGTCTCGAACGCCGGATCGGCCTGGAACGCCTTGACCACGGGCGCCATCTTGATCGCCTCGGGGCGCGTGCCGAACACGATGAACAGTCTCACGCCGCGCTCCCGCTCGCCCCGCGCCCGGCCGGGCTAGACCCCAAGCATCCGGGCAAGTCAAACATCTCCGAAAAGCCCGGCAAGCGCCTCGTCGAGCGCCGCGCGCCGCGCATCCGTGTCGCCCCGCGCTTGCGCCTCGTAGCTCGCGGGCATCAGCCCCGCCGCTTGCGCCCAGGTCCGCTCGCGCTCG